>JASIGB010000943.1:0-3488 GCA_030045355.1 Bryobacteraceae bacterium | reverse complement strand
AGCGCTCGCTGGCGTTGTTGAACGTCCTGCCGCGGGTATCCGAACGCGACCTGGCGCTGATTCCCAAGCAAGGCCCGGTGGTGGCGGTAGCCAATCATCCCTTTGGATTGATCGAGGGCGCGATTCTTGCGGCACTGCTTCCCTCGGTCCGGCCGGACGTGAAGTTCCTGGCCAACCATCTGCTGGCGAATGTTCCCGGCGCACGGGATCTATGTATCTTCGTGGATCCGTTCGGGGGCGAACGCGCCGTGGTCGCGAATCGCAAGGGGCTGAAGGACGCGATCGGCTGGCTGAAGCAAGGCGGAATGCTGGCGGTGTTTCCTGCCGGAGAAGTGTCGCACTTGAATCTGAAGGAACGCGCCATCGTGGATCCGGAATGGAACCGCAGCGTGGCGCGCCTGGTCCGGATCACGGGCGCGTCGGTGCTGCCTATCTATTTTCTGGGCGCCAACAGTGCGCTGTTTCAGGTGCTCGGATTCCTGCATCCGCGCATGCGCACGGCGCTGCTGCCGCATGAATTTTTCAACAAGAACAATCGCGCGATCGAAGTGCGGATCGGAAGCCCGATCGCGCCGGCCAAGATTCGCGCGTATCAGGACGATGTCGCGCTGATCCGGTATCTGCGGCACCGGACGTATCTGCTGCAAAATCGGGAGGCTCCGAAGCGAGCGCAGGCCGCGATTGCCGACCCGCCAGCGGCGAACGTACTGGAAGAGTTGCTGGCCGGGGAAGTAGCCAAGCTGCCCAAGGATCGCACGCTGGTGGAGACCGACGATTACTGGGTGCTGCTGGCCAAATCAGAAGAGATCCCCAATGTTTTGCACGAAATCGGGCGGCTGCGGGAAGTGACTTTCCGCGAAGTGGGCGAGGGCACGGGAAAGCCGATCGATCTGGACCGGTTCGACGAGCATTACTGGCACCTGTTTGTTTGGAGCCGGCAGGCGAAGGAAATCGCGGGCGCCTACCGGCTAGGACCGTCGGAGGAGATCCTGGCGCGTTTCGGGCCGGCGGGTTTTTATACCAGCCGCCTGTTTCGCTGGAAGCGCTCGTTTCTGGACCGCATCAGCCCGGCGCTCGAATTGGGCCGCTCGTTCGTGCGTCCGGAATATCAGAAAAGCTACGCGCCGCTGCTGCTGTTGTGGAAAGGGATCGGGCAGTTCCTGCTGCGGAATCCGCGGTACAAGTTGCTGTTCGGGCCGGTGAGCATCAGCAACGGGTATACGGCGGCGTCGCGAAACCTGATGGTGAAATTCCTAAGCGCCTACCGGAAATCGGGCGAATTGTCGCCGCTGGTGCGGGCGCGCAATCCGTTCCGGCTGCAAGGATCGAAGTTGGCCGACGAACTGATGGGCGCGACGGTGTGGGACATCGAAGAACTTTCGGCCTTGATCGCCGACGTGGAGATGGATCGCAAAGGTGTGCCGGTGTTGCTGAAGCAATATCTGAAGCTCGGCGGCGAGCTGGTGGCGTTCCATGTCGACCGGCGATTTGCCAATGCGTTGGATGGCCTGATTGTGGTGGACTTGCGCAAGACCGACGCGCGCGTGCTAGAGCGCTACATGGGCAAAGAGGACGCCGTGCAATTCCTGAAGCAGTAAGCTTCTAAGAACTAAGAACTCGCGCAAAACGGAGCGCGGCGCGAAGCGCTCCTGGTCCGTTTTGTGGTGCGCGCCGCACCCTTTGCGCTTCTCCTTAAGCCGCCCGCAACGAGGGCGCGGGCGAACTCAGCTTTTCCTTCCCGTATTGGGGTGCGCCCGCGCTCCGTGGGCTGCTATTACTTCGACGGTTTTCGCCGAAGAGGGAAGCAAATGAAATATTGCTTCCTTCCCGCGCTATTTGCGGTAGCGCGCGCGGGTGGGCGTCCCCTGGATCTCTTGGGACAGACGCAGACACCCCCGCCGGCTGCCGCATCCTCTGTTTCCAACCCAGATCCAAAGCATCAGGATCAAAAAACATGAGGACACTTCCGAAGGCAATTACTGGCAACGCACGTTTCATCTCAGCGGTTCGATTCGCGAACGCTGGGAGGCTACGGACGGACCGTTCAGCGTGACGCCGGCGGATTCTTACGTGGTCAGCCAGATCCGGCTGGGCCTCAGCTATGAGCCTTCCTCCTGGCTGCGTTTTTTCGCGCAGGCCCAGGATGTGCGGCCGTTGTTTTATGGGACCACGCCATCGAATGCGTTCTCGAATCCATTCGATCTGCACCAGGCCTGGGTGGCGATCGGCCAGCCGGAAGGCGAAGGTGTGTTCGTCGAAGTGGGCCGTCAGAACATGGTGATCGGCTCAGGGCACTTGCTTGCCGCGGCCGACGATTGGTGGGCCTACACAGCCAGAAACTTCGATGTGATCAACGGAACGTATGCGACGAAATACTTCAAAAGCCAGTTCGTGGCTGGGTCGGTGATTCTGGTGAATCCCGACGCACCCGATGAGCACCGGCCGGGCGATCATATCTATGCCGACTACAATACTTTTCCGCACCTGCTGCCGGGCGCCTCAGTGGAACCGTACCTGATCGCACACACCTCCGACAACGTCAAGAGCAAGGAGGAGCAGGTGGGAAATGCGGATACGCTGGCTTTGGGCTTGCGGATCGCAGGCCAGCTTGCGCACGGTCTGGATTACAATATCGAGCCGCTGCATGAATTCGGCGGCTACTCGAACGATCGTCTGGATGCCAACGGAATGCTGGCCGGCGCCGGATGGGTAATTACGTCTTCGGGCTGGAAGCCGCGCTTGAGCGCCGATTACGAATTCGCTTCCGGCGACAACGGCAAAAAGAACGGCACGCGCGAGGATTTCGACAACATGTTCGGCTACAACTATCCCATGAACAGTCTGACCGGGTTGTTCGACTGGAAGAATCTCAAGGATCTGCGCGCCGGAGTGGAAGTGGCGCCGAGCAAGAATTTGAAAATCAAGCTGAACGCACGGGATTTCTGGCTCGCGAACGTCCATGACGGGTTCTACAACGCATATGGCACGCGCATCGTCTTCGACCCGTCGGCCACGAGTGCGCATATCGGAGAAGGCGTGGAAACCATGGCCACCGCGAAGTTGGCCAAGAACACCACCGCCGGTTTCGGGCTGGGCGTTTTGTTTCCGGGCCAGTACCTGAAGCAGGCTGGGAAGGGCCAGGCTTTTCTGTATCCTTATTTTTACGTGGCGCAGATTTTCTGACGCTTCACTCGTTCGCGGCGCGATAACCCTTGCGCCAGAACACGTTCAGTTTGGGCGCACCGGAATCGCGCTTCACTTGCACGCGGACGTGATGGAAGCGGCCGTCGCTGGCGCTGGTCTTGCCGCTGCTCGGGGGCACATAGCCGATGACGTACTGCGAGCGCAGCTCACGAGAGATCTGTTCCGCGGCCTGGTTCAGCTCTCGCCGGCTATCGGCTTGGAAGTAACGGCCGCCGGCGCGATCGGAGATGCGTTCGAGCAAGTCCGGCCCCATAAGCTCCTCGGGCGCGCGAGTGCGCAAGCTC
>JASIGB010000942.1:0-7010 GCA_030045355.1 Bryobacteraceae bacterium | reverse complement strand
GGGTGCATCCGGAACGGCTGGGCGGCACGCGCCATCTTTCGGCCGCGCAATTTGTTCAGGACCAGCGCGACTCGGCCGCTCTGGTCGCCTCCCAGGACGGCCGCTTCACCGTCTTTCAATGGTCGGAGTGCGAAGCCATGGTCCACGCGCATCGCATCGAAGCTTTGCTTTTGTAGCCAGCCCCCTAATCCCCAGTCCCCAACCCCCATACGATAAGCTAGAGGGCAATCGAGGAGGTTCAATGAAAACCTTCATGCTCCGCCTTTTCGCCATCGCCTTAGGCGCGCTCCTGCTCACCTCTGCTTACACCCGCCTGCACTCGGCCACCGTCATGGCGGGCGCGGCCAATGCATTCCTTGCTTCGCTGACACCCCAGCAGCGCGCGCAAGCCACCTACCCGTTCTCCGATGACGAACGTTTCGATTGGCACTTCATTCCCAAGCCGCGCAAGGGCCTCGCGCTGCGCGAGATGACGGCCGAGCAGAAGCAGCTCGCCCACGCGCTCCTGGCCGCCGGTCTGAGCCAGCAAGGCTACATCAAGGCCGTGAGCATTATGAGCCTCGAGCAGGTGCTCAAGATCATGGAAGGCGGCAAAGGCCCCATGCGCGATCCCGAGGGCTATTTCTTCACGGTCTTCGGCGAGCCCTCCGCCACCGGCACCTGGGGCTATCGCGTCGAAGGCCATCATGTCAGCGAGAATTTCACCATCGTCAACGGCCAGGTGCAGGGCGCGCCCAGCTTCTTCGGGAGCAATCCGGCCGAAATCATGGAAGGCCCGCGCAAGGGGCTGCGCGTGCTCGCGCGCGAGGAGGATCTCGGCCGGCAGCTCGTGAAGTCGCTCAATGCGGATCAAAAGAAAACGGCCATTCTTAGCAAGGAGGCTCCTAAAGATATCCTGACCGAAGCCTCGCGCAAGGCCGCGCTGAACGGCCAGCCGAGCGGCATCGAGGCTTCTCAATTGACCGCGCCGCAGCGCGCCATTCTCCAAACCCTGCTCGATGAATATTGCGAGAACATGACCGATCAGATCGATCAACGGCGCGAAGAGCAGATCAAAAAGGCCGGCGACCACGTTTATTTCGCCTGGGCCGGCGGCGAAGAGCCCGGCCAGGGACATTACTACCGCATCCAGACCGCAAGTTTCCTGGTGGAATTCGACAATACCCAGGACCACGCCAATCACATCCACTCCGTGTGGCGCGATTTCAACGGCGACTTCGGCCTGGATCTGCTGAAGGAACACTATCAGAGCAGCCATCGATAGCCTGACCTACAAGAGCCTGCCCTTCACGCGCCGCGTATTCCTCGCCTCGCTCGCCGGCGCGAGCGCGTGCCTGGCCGCCGAAAAAGGCCCGGTTTATCCGTCCGAAGTTCACCGCTACACCGACGAAGCCACCGAAAACGCCGTCTTTCGTTTAACCGATCCCGCCCACGCTAGCTGGCTGCCCGCGCCCTACAACCGTCCGATTTCCCGCAAGAACGATTTCCTGATTTATTCGAGCGATCGCTCCGGCTCGCTTGCCGCCTATCGCCTGGATCTTAAGAATGGCGAATCGCACGCCTTAACCAGCGCGCCCGGCTTGGTCCCGGCTTCGCTCACGCTCACGCCCGACGAGCGCGACTTCGTCTATGCGGCCGGCCGGTCGCTGTACATCAGCCGGCTGAACGGCGGCCACACGCGTGAGGTCTACCGCCTGGCCGAAGGCTTCGAATTGGGAGCCGGCGTCAGCCTTTCCGAAGACGGCTTGGTGGCGGCGCTCGTCGAGAGCAAGGCCGGAATGAGCCGCCTGCGCCTGATCATTATGCGGACTGGCGAAGCTGCCACCGTTGTTGAATCCGACGCCTCAATCTCCGATCCCCAGCCGCGCCCCAAACGCGCGGGACTGCTCTACCGCAAGAATGACGAACTCTGGGTAGTGAACTATGACGGCGCCCAGAACCGCAAGCTGCGCATTGCACCCGGCGCGCTCGGCATGGCTCTGTGGTCGGCCGATGGAAAAAGCGTCGACTATCTGAACCTACCGCCCGACTCGAAAAAGCTCCACAATATCCGCGAGTTGACGCCCGATACAAATACCGACGAATTTGTTTCCGACACCACGCAGTTCATCACCTTCAACCGCAACGGCGATACCACTGTGTTCGTGGGCGCCAGCGGCAGCAAAGCCTCGCCCTACCTGCTGCTCCTGGTCCGCTCGGTGAAGCGCGAACTCGCGCTGTGCCAGCACCGGGCCAGCGATCCACGCCAAGTGATCGCATTTTTCTCGCCCAATAGCCAGCGCGTGGTCTTTCAAAGCGATCGCGACGGCAAGATGGCCCTCTATTCCCTAACCGTCGACCGCCTGGTGGAGAAGACCGAATCCGAAGAACCCTGACCCCCGCACCCTTGATGGAAGAACCCTGATCGAAGATCCCTGACCTTGCCCGGTCCTCAAGTTCTCGGTGACAATAGACGATAATCGATCGGAGGTTCTGTGACCACGAGATCTTCAATGCTGCTGATGCTGGCGTGCGCTTGCGCTTGGGGCGCCGATATTCACCCGCTGGACGTAAAACAGGGCCAGTGGGAAACTACCACCTCGATGAAGATGGCCGGCCTGCCAACCATTCCGCCCGAGGTTCTGAACCAGATGCCGCCCGAGCAGCGCGCCAAGATGGAAGCCATGATCGCCGCGCGCGCTGGGAAGCCCAATTCCGCCACCAGTTGTATGACTAAGGAGAAGCTCCAACAGGCGTGGAATACCGGTCAGCAAGGGCTGAAGTCCTGCACGACAAACGTGATCACGTCTACGTCTTCGAAGCAGGAGATCCGTCTCGAGTGCAACCGCAACGGCTTGAAGACCACCGGGACTATCAAGGTGGAGGCCGTCGATTCGGAGCACATCCGGGGCAGCGTCCAGATGATGGCGGCGGACCCTTCCAATTCCAGTCCCGGGATGAACATGGATTATTCGTTCACCTCCAAGTGGATCGGCCCGGCCTGCACGGACAAGCAGCCCTAGTCTTCGTGGGTGGCATTACGACAAACCTTTCCATAGCATTTGATGAAATAGTTCGTCCATACGTTCAGGTGGCTCCTTGGCGCCATGATCCAGCCACCACCTCAAGAGCGACACTAGATTCCCGGACAACGCGTGAGAGCGGGCCTCTAATTCACGTTTAGCAGGGATGGAGACGCCAATATCGTTCAAGCGACGCGCGATTCCACGCGCGAAGTAGCCGTGCGCCAGGTCGAAAAATGATTGGATGCGGCCAGCCGCCACGAGCGAGCGATAGAGCTTCCCGGCGCTCGCGACATGGCCAAAAAATTCTGTTACCGGCGCAACCCTTCGAGATTTTTCACGCCTGGCGCTAAGAATGTTGCTCCACATTTCGAGGCCGTTTTCGAATTGGCTCAACAGCAAATCGTCCTTGTCCTGATAGTGCAGATAAAACGTGGAACGGCCCACTCCGGCGCGATGGAGGACCTCGCGTATCGTAATCTCATCGATCGGCTTGTCCTCGAGCAAAGCAATCAAGGCAGCACCGAGCCGGTCGCGGGTTCGGCGTATGCGGATGTCCGTACGGCCGCCCGCAGGGATGTAAGAAGGGCGGGAACGGTCATTCTTGGACATTAACCACCTGTTTGTTCAGCAACTCTCCCTGCGCTCTGGACTTGCCGGCGTAGCGCCCTTACACTCCGTATCGTAAGGCATCAGGAGGCAGAAAATGAATCGCATTTTCTTAATCGCGATCGTGAGCGCACAGATGTTCGCATTCGCGGCACTCGGGCAGGAAAGCGCCGTCAAACACGGCGGGGCGGCTAAAGACAGCCTTCCGGCGGCTGAAGAACAGATGCAGGTTCTGAGCGGGAAACTCGATCTTACGGCTGAGCAGCAGATCAAAATCAAGCCCATCATGCAGCAGCTCCATGAGGCCACCGAGACGATCATCGAGGACCAAACCTTGTCGCGCGACGAGCGTCTCGCCAAAGTCCGACCTCATCGGCTGCTCGCGGACAAGAAAATCCGCAAGATCCTAACCAAGGAACAAAACAAGAAACTCGACGAGTACGAGGCCGGGCCGCATCCTGAGATGCACGGGACTTTAACCGGCACGCCAAGAAACTAGCGCAATCCGTGAACGAACCTCTCCAACTCCTCCGGCAGCGGCGCACTCACGGTGACGCGCTCGCCGGTGCTCGGACTGGTGAAACCGATCTCGCGCGCGTGCAGGAAATAGCGGCCTAAATCGCTCGCCGGGGCGCCGTACAATTTATCGCCGGCGACGGGGTGATGGATGCTCGCCAGATGCACGCGGATCTGGTGCGTGCGCCCCGTGCCGATCTTCACTTCCAGCAGTGTGAACCCTTCGAACCGTTTCAAAACGCGATAGGACGTTACCGCGCGGCGCCCGTGCTCGAGGCGCGCGGTCATCCGCACCCGCGCCTTCGGATCGCGCGCGATGGGCGTCTCGATGCGTCCCTCCTCCTTCTTCACCGCGCCATGCACCAGCGCGAGGTAGATCTTCTCCACGCGCCGCGATGCGAACTGCTCGGCCAGGGCGCGGTGCGCGGCGTTGGTGCGCGCAATCAAAATTACGCCGCTGGTGAAGCGGTCCAGCCGATGCACGATGCCCGGCCGCAATTCGCCTCCCACGGTCGAGAGTTTTCCAAAGCGGTGCAGCACCGCGTTGACCAGCGTCCCGGAGTGGCGCCCCGCGCCCGCGTGAACTACCATGCCCGCGGGCTTGTTGATCGCGATGACATCGGCGTCTTCATACAAGACTTCGATCGGAATCTCTTCCGGCGTCGCCTTGAGCGGTGGCAACTCGCCCGGTTCCACCCCGATGCTCTCGCCACCTTTGAGTTGATACGAGCGTTTTTCCGCTGCGCCGTTCACCAGCACGCGGCCTTGCTCGATCCACTCCTGCAATCGCGACCGGCTGTACTGCGGCAGCCGCTCGCGCAGGAATTGATCCAGCCGCTTGCCGGCGTCGGTGGCGGTCGCAGTGATCGTCAATCCACCAGTTATATTCAATAGGTGATTCCGAGCGCAATGCGGCAAGACAAATTCATTCTTGCGCTGCTTTTTTTTGGATTGCTGGCTGCCAGACTCTGCCACAGCGCCATCGTCTGGGTAGAGGAAGCGTATCCCACCGCGGCCGCCATCCAGATTCTCGACGGCAAAGCGCTCTATCGCGACGTCTGGTTCGACAAGCCGCCGCTCTCGGCCTTCATTTACTTGCTGTGGGACGCGCACATCGGTGTGATTCTGCGCCTCGCGGGAGCGGCGTTCGTCTTCGCCTGCTGTGCGATGTTGTGGCGCTTCGCCCGCGACCTGTGGGGGCCGCGCGAAGGCTTGGCCGCGGCGCTGCTGCTCGGCTTTTTTCTCACCTTCGGCATTCCGGCCGCCGTAATGGCGCTCGCGCCGGATCTGCTGATGGTCCTGCCGCACATCGCGGCAGTTTATCTCGCCTGGCGCGGCCGGCCATTCTTGAGTGGTCTCACCGCGGGCATCGCGCTGCTGGTGAACGCTAAGGGATTTTTCGTTTTGGCGGCGTGCCTGTTTTTCGCTTGGCGCGGCCTCGCTTGGATAAATGAAGCCTGGTTGATTCTAGGCTTCACCATCCCAAACATCGCGGCCTTGATTTGGTTTGGCCGCCCCTACATCGACGAAGTCTGGCGCTGGGGTTTCCTTTATTCACAAGCGACCTTCGCGTTTTCGACGGCCTTCCTTCGCACCGCCAACTGGGCCGGATTCCAGTGCGCGCTCATCCTCGGCGCGGCCATCGCGCTCTGCAAGGAAAAAGGCTGGCGCTGGAAAATGATCGCCTGGATTCTGCTGTCGCTCGCCGCCGTGGCCGCCGGTTGGCGCTTCTTCCCGCGCTATTATTTCCAGCTTCTGCCTGTCATGGCTCTGCTCGCTGCCCGCGGCTACACGCTGCTCGGCCGCTGGCGCGCGGCGATGCTCGCTCTCTTGCTCATTCCGCTGATCCGCTTCGGCCCGCGCTACGCGATGCTTGCCAATGACCTTGCGCAAGGCCGCGAAAGCCACTGGAACGATCTGGCGCTGAACCAGGACAGCCACGCCGTCGCGGATCAGATTGGCCACGCGGGAACGCTGCTGGTGTGGGGCTACCGGCCCGACGTTTTCGCTTACACCCGCGTGCCCGCGGGCACCCGGTTCCTCGATTCGCAGCCGCTCACCGGCGTCCTGGCCGACCGGCATCTCACCATCTCGAAACCCTCGGCGCCCGAGCTCGCCGCGCGCAATCGCCGCGATCTGGTGGCCAGCGATCCTACCTGGATCGTCGACGGCCTCGGGCCGCTGAACCCGGCGCTCGCGATCACCAACTATCCCCATCTGAGCGACTGGCTGGCCGGCTATCGTGTCGTGGGCCGCACACGATTTTCGATTATTTACCGAATCAAATAGCTACTCGCCGCTCCAGCAGGCGACGCGCTTTTCGAGAAACGCCGAAATGCCTTCCTGCGCGTCGTGCGCGAGCGAGTTCATCGTCATCACTTCCTTGGCGTAGGCGTATGCCTTCGGCTGATCGAGATCGATCTGCGCGTAATACGCCTGCTTTCCGAGCGCCACCGTGAAACTGCTGGCCTCGGCGATCTGGCAGGCGAGCGTACGCGTGGCCGATTCCAGTTCGTCCGCCGCAACCACGCGATTCACCAGGCCCCACTCCGCGGCCGTCGACGCATCCACGCGCTTGCCGGTGAGGAGCATCTCCATGGCGCGTTTGCGTCCCACCGCGCGCGATAGCGCCACCATCGGCGTGGTGCAGAACAGCCCGATTTTCACGCCCGGCGTCGCGAAGGCCGCCTGATCGCTCGCGATGGCCAGATCGCAGGTGGCGACCAACTGGCACCCCGCCGCCGTCGCGATTCCCTGCACCTGCGCGATCACCGGCTGCGGCACCGCCTGGATCTTGGCCATCAGCTCCGTGCAGACATCAAACAGGCGCCGGTACTCGCCTACCGTCCGCCCCACCATCTCGCTCAAGTCGTGCCCCGCGCT
>JASIGB010000941.1:0-7928 GCA_030045355.1 Bryobacteraceae bacterium | reverse complement strand
TGTTGGCTGCATTCCGCTGTGGGTCGCATCCGGCGCCGGCTACATCGCGCGCCAGATCATCGGCACGACGGCCATCGGAGGCATGGTGGCGGAAACGTTTCTCGGCAGATTCCTGGTTCCCGCGATCTTTGTTGTAGTCGAGAAGCTGTCGGGCGCCCGGACGGTCGCACCCGGCCCGGATCCCTTACCTTCGCCGGCTCAAGGAGACTGACATGAAAGCGTCCTTTTATTTTGGAGTCGCTGTGGCGGCGGTGACGCTGGCCGGATGCACCGTTGGCCCCAATTACAAGCGGCCGCAGATCGCCGTTCCCGCAAGCTTCCGTGCGCCCGAGCCGCTACCGGTCTCGCAAGGCGCAACGCTCGCGGACCTGAAATGGTTCGAAGTCTTCCGCGATCCGCAGCTCGACAACCTGATCAAGGTCGCTCTGGTTCAGAACTACGATCTGCGCGATGCCGTGGCGCGGGTGGACGAGGCGCGCGCGAATCTCGGCATTACTCGCTCCAACCAGTATCCGCAGGTAAGCGCCTCGGGAGATCTCCAGTTTACGCGCCTATCGCGGGAGGGAGCCACTCCGCTACCAGCCACATTTCTCCCCAATCAGAACCGCAATTGGGGAGAAGCAGCGCTGAATCTTCTGTCGTTCCAGATCGATTTATGGGGGCAGTTGCGCCGCGCGACCGAAGCCGCGCGCGCGAATCTGCTCAGTGCGGACTGGAACCGCAAGACGGTGATCACCACGGTGGTCAGCCAGGTCGCGGCCGATTACTTTCAGTTGCTGGAACTCGATTCCGAGCTGCGGATCTCCCAAACCACATTGGCGACGCGCCAGGAATCTCTTAAGCTGACGGTGGACCGCGAAGGACACGGCATCGCCACTGACCTCGATGTGCGGCAGGCCGAGCAACTCGTCGAGAGCGCGGCCGAAAGCATTCCGCAATTGAAACAGCAGATCGAACAGACGGAGGACCAAATGTCGCTGCTGCTCGGCAAGAATCCGGGAGGCATCGAGCGAGAGGACCGTTTCGATAACGAGTATCCGGTCCCGGAGGTGCCCGCCGGCCTGCCCTCGGCATTGCTGGAGCGCCGGCCCGATATTCGCGCGGCCGAACAATCCATGATCGCCGCGAACGCCAATATCGGCGTGGCCCGAGCCGCTTATTTCCCGCAGATCACCCTGACGGGATCCATTGGCGGCCAGAGTTCAACGCTCACTAAGCTTTTCTCCGGGCCGGCCTCGGCGTTTACCTTCGCGCCCCAAATCACCGAACCCATCTTCACTGCCGGGCGAATCAAGAACAACGTACGGCTGGCCGAGGCGGAGCGCAAGGATGCGCAGATCGCGTATGAAAAATCCATCAGCACGGCTTTCCAGGAGGTTTCCGACGCCCTGATCGCGCATACCCGCACGCGCGAGAGCCGCGTGGAACAAGTTAAGCTGGTGTCCGCGCTGCAGGATCGCAAGCGCTTGGCTTACCGCCGCTGGGAAGGCGGCGTGGACACCCAGCTCAACGCGCTGGATGCGGATCGCGATTTGCTTTCGGCCCAACTGGCGCTCGAGCAGATCCGCTATGCCGAAATCGTCAGCGAGGTCCAGCTTTATAACGCCCTCGGCGGCGGCTGGCAGTGAGGTATTCCACTGCTTTTCCGTAACACCCTGTCTGCCGCGGCGCCTTGTCTGCAGCTTCCCTCAAGGCTTGAGTATAATCATTCGACTAGCAGTCACTTGCACGGATATCGCGCGAAGGTCACGTAGCGGGTTCAAGATCGGAGGGGATTATGTCCGTGAACTTGAGAGCGTTAGTCGCCAGATTGGACGAGCGCACGCGGAGCGCGATGGAAGCTGCCGCCGGCCTGTGCCTGGCACGCACGCATTACAACATTGAAATCGAGCATTTCCTGCTCAAGGCGCTCGATTCCACCGACACGGATCTTGCGTATATTTTGCGCCGGTTCGAGGTCGACAAATCGCGGCTGACTTCGGAGTTGACTCGAAGCCTGGACAAGCTGAAAACGGGAAATGCCCGTACGCCGGCGTTCAGCCCGACCCTCCTGCGCATGCTGTCCGAAGCATGGACAACGGGGTCGCTCGACTTTGGCGCTACTCAAATCCGGACTGGATTCGCAATGCTGGCGCTGGCGAGCGACGATGAATTGTCACGCCTGCTGCGCGACGTGAGTAGGGAGCTCCTGAAGATTGACGCGGCCGTGCTCCGCAAGGAATTCAGCGCCATCGTCGAGGGTTCGGTGGAAGAGGCCAGGCCGTCGGAGCAGCCGCAGGCGGGCGACGGAAGCGCCAGGCCGGTCGGCGGTAAAACGCCCAACCTCGATCAATTCACCGTCGATCTGACAGCCAATGCCAGGCTCGGCAAAATCGACCCCGTCCTGGGGCGCGATTTCGAGATTCGTCAACTGATCGATATCCTGATGCGCCGGCGGCAAAACAATCCGATCCTCACCGGCGAGGCTGGGGTCGGAAAGACCGCAGTGGTGGAAGGTTTCGCGCTGCGCGTCGCACGGGGCGAAGTGCCGCCCGCACTGCGCAAGATCACGCTGCGAACGTTGGACCTGGCTCTGCTCCAGGCCGGAGCGGGGGTGAAGGGAGAATTCGAGAACCGGCTCAAAGGTTTGATTGAGGAAGTGAAAGCCTCGCCGTCGCCGATTGTCTTGTTCATCGACGAGGCCCACACCATGATTGGCGCGGGCGGACAGGCGGGACAGAACGACGCCGCGAATCTGCTCAAGCCCGCCCTCGCGCGAGGGGAACTGCGGACCATCGCCGCCACCACCTGGTCCGAGTACAAGAAATATTTCGAGAAGGACGCGGCATTGGCTCGCCGTTTCCAAGTGGTGAAGGTCGAGGAACCGGACGAAGATCAGTGCGAAGTAATGATCCGCGGGATCGTCGCCTCTCTCGAAAAACACCATAACGTGCGTATCTTGGACGAAGCGGTTGCCTCCGCCGTCCGGCTTTCCAATCGATACCTCGCCGGGCGCCAGTTACCGGACAAAGCGGTCAGCGTTTTGGACACCGCTTGCGCGCGCCTTTCCCTCACGCATCACGCCACGCCGGCAATGATTGAAGACGCGACGCGCCAGATCGACGATCTGAACGTACAGGACCGCATCCTGCGCCGCGAAGCAGCCGCGGGCGCCGATCACGCCGAGAGACTCGCCGAGATCGCGAACGAACGCGAGCAACTCGAAACCGAAGTTGCGGCGCTGCGCGAGCAATGGGACAAGGCGCGCGGCTTGATCGAACAGATCCGCGTTTTGCGCGAACGCCTGGAATCGTTCGCCGAGAAAGAGAGTGAGAAGACCGAGGCGGCGAAAAGCGAGACGGCAAAAAGCGACGACGGCAGAAGCGTCGCGGAGATTCGCGCCGAGCTGGACAGCTTGTCGAATCAGCTCTCTGAGTTGCAGGGCGAAAAGCCCCTCATGCGTGTGTGCGTCGACGGCCATCTGGTGGGCGAAGTGATCTCCGGCTGGACCGGCATTCCGGTCGGGAAAATGGTGCGTGACGAAATTTCCATGGTTCTCAACCTGGAAACACATCTGGGGCAAAGAGTCATCGGGCAATCCGGCGCTTTGAAGGAAATCGCGCAGCGAATCTCTACGTCGCGCGCGAATCTGGATGATCCCGGCAAACCGGTGGGCGTATTCTTGCTGCTGGGGCCGAGCGGCGTGGGCAAGACCGAGACCGCGCTCGCCCTCTCCGATTTGCTCTATGGCGGCGAGCGCAACCTGATCACCATTAATATGTCCGAATTTCAAGAGGCGCATACGGTGTCGACGCTCAAGGGTTCGCCGCCGGGCTACGTGGGCTACGGAGAAGGCGGAGTATTGACCGAAGCGGTCCGCCGCCGGCCCTATTCCGTCGTGCTGCTGGACGAGGTGGAGAAGGCCCACCCGGATGTTCTGGAATTGTTCTACCAGGTCTTCGACAAGGGCATGATGGAAGACGGCGAAGGCCGCCAGATCGACTTCAAGAACGCGATCATCCTGCTGACCAGCAACGCCTGCACGGACCAGATGATGGCGCTCTGCGACGACCCGAACGATCTGCCGGAGGCGACGGATCTGATCGCCGCGTTAAAGCCCGAGCTGAATCGCATCTTCAAGCCCGCGTTTCTCGGCCGCCTGGTCATCGTGCCTTATCATCCGATTCGCGACGAGGCGTTGAAGCGCATTGTGAGGCTGAAGCTCGCGAAAATCCAGCGCCGCATGCTGGACCATCACAACCTGGAGCTGGCCTACGACGAATCCCTGGTAGACGCCATCGCCGCGCGCTGCACGGAAGTCGAGAGTGGCGCCCGCAACGTGGACAATATTCTCACCAATACGCTGCTGCCGGAGATTTCCCGGCGGCTGCTCACGAGCATGGCGGCCGAAGAACAACTCAGCGCGATCCGCGTCACCGCGGACGAGTCTGGCGCTTTCCAGTATCTGGAGGATAACCAGATTCGATCGGCGCATGCCGGTGAAGAGTGAATTCCGGCCGGAAAGGCGGCCGTTTCCGGTCATCAGTCGGCGCCGAAATCGTAGCCTCGGCCTAACAAGCCCTTCTTGTCCTCTTGACTCCCCAGGATGAAGAAGATGTATTCGCCCTTTTTCAACGCAGGAACCGCGAGTTTGTAAAGCCCGCCCGGTCCCACTTCCTTGGAATCGAACTGGAAAATCGATTTGGGAGGAAAGACGGGAGTCCCGGCCTTCGGCCCGAAATCGAGCTCGCGGCGTTCTTTCGAAGGCTTGAAACTGAGCAGCACTAGATCATCGATCATGATCTTCCCCCCGAGCCGGGCATAAAACACCAGCGGGGTTCCTGAGTTGACACGCAGCTTGGCCGCCGGTCCTGCCGCCGCTCCCATCACATGACCGCCCATCATCTTGCCGAATTTGCCCGGCTGGCTCTGAGGCACAATCGACTTCAATTCCAGCGCTGGGAACTTGGGGCCCGGCAACAGATAGTACACGCCCACATCGGGCGGGACCTTTTCCGCCATCTCATCGTAGGGGAATTTTCGGGAAGGCTCGCTTGAAGCGGCCGGTCCGGACCCGGTATTAGGGGCGGGAGGCGAATAGGGGAGGGTTGGATCCAGCAAGTATTTGATGACGGTCTCGCTGACGCCGTCTTTCTTCAGGGCGACAATTTCGTTGCTATTCAGGTCGAATGGCTTGGCGTTTTTCTTTACTTCGGCGACGATCAACTCGTCGGAAACGCCGGATTTGGACAGCCGCAGCACTTCCTCGATGGTTAACGACCCGGGCGCCGGCGCTGGGTTCTCTTGCGCCACAAGTGCGCTCAAAGAGGCCCCCAGAACAGCCAAGGCCAGGGCTAAGCGTGTACCCATCATGCGCCAGAAAAATTTCAATTATTATCTCACGGCGCGCTCCGCCAAGCCAGGTCAGTACCTGGCAGCCGTAGTACCAAGGGAGTTCGGTATTGCGCCACACGGACGAAGCGGTATAGGCTTGAACATTATTGGAGGGCCGCCATGCAACCGGCAGAAGCAGCCGTCACACCCAGGTCCGACACTCTCGCCTTGGTGTTTCAAAACATTTTGACGGGGATTGTTCGAATCCAGTCGGGCCGCCAGCCCCTCAATGACGTGGAGACGTTTCGGCGCCGCATGAAAGCTGCTTTACAGGAATGCGAGCGTGAGGCGGGCGTGGCGGGCTACCCCTCCGCCGACGTGCGCGACGCGGCCTTCGCGGTGGTCGCCTTCCTCGACGAGACCATCCTTTCTTCGCGTGATCCCAGAGCCGAAGAATGGCGCAAAAGGCCGCTCAATATCGAGCTTTTCGGCCAAGCAGTGGCCGGCGACCTGTTCTTCGACAAACTGCTCGATATTGAGCGGCGGCGGGATTCACCCGAACTTGCCGACCTCTTGGAAGTCTATCTGCTCTGTCTTTTGCTCGGCTTTGAAGGCCGCTTCGCGCCACCCCTGCGGGGCGAAGCATCGCGCATCGCCGATCGCCTGCGGCGCAGGATCGAATCCATTCGCGGTTTGGACTATAGGTTGTCGCCTCCCCTTCAGTTCCTGCCGGAAGCCCCGCGCGCGAGGGCCGACTCGGGAAACTGGCGCTGGTGGATTTTGGGCAGCGTTCTCGGGGCGATCCTGCTCTTCGTCTTATTCCGGTGGAATCTCGCGTTCCGGGTGGACGAGCTTCGCACCGCTGTGACCGGCCTAAGATAAACGGGTAGTCCGACTATGATCCGGCGATTGCTCTTGATCCTGTTCCTCTACACGTTGTTAGTGTGGATCGCGGTGACGTATTTCCACTCCGACAACGTTCCGGAGTTGGTCAAACAAGGCCTGCTGTGGACCGGGATTGGCGTAGCGGTGCTGTTACTTTTCGTCATTCTGGAGCGCGTGGTGCGCTGGTGGCAATCCCGCCGCCCCGCGCGCCCGGCAGCGCCCGCGCAGTCGGCGCCCGTTTCAGGAAAGCCGTCCATGCACCCGGACGATCTGGCGCTGCTGGCCGTTCTGCGGGAAGCCGAACAAAGGCTCGCGCAGGCCCCGGTTGCCCCAGGCACGCAGCCGCCGCGCTTGTTCGATCTTCCGATTTATTTGGTGCTGGGGCCCGAACGCGCCGGCAAAACGAGTCTCGTCCAGAACAGCGGTGTTGAGCCCGCGCTCTTGGCGGGACAGGTGGGCGGCACCGGCTCCGCGGTGATCAACACTCGCCTGGCGAATGTCTGGATCGCCCAGCAAGCCGTGTTCATCGAAATCGGCGGCAAGATCTTTGGCGGCGACGCGCGGCGTTTTGCCGAATTCCTTTCCAACCTCTCCCCGCACGGCCGGCAACCCAGGTGGCGGCGCTGGTTCCAGCCTTCGCCCGCCCTGAATCTCCGCGGTGTCCTGCTGGTCTTCGATGCGCAGAAGTTCACTGGAACCCCGGAACCCTCGGAGCTGGATCGCCTGGCGCAGCAGGTCCGCGAGCGTTTATTTGCCACCGCGGCGACTTTCGGGCCGGGCTTGCCGGTCTACACGGTGTTCAGCAAGCTGGACAGCGTCAAGTACTTCCCCGAATTTTTCGGACGCATGGCCGATAGTGAAGCCGGCCAGCTTTTCGGCATACTGAGCGGGGCCCGGGACGCCGCCACGGACCGCATTTGGGCCGAGGCAGAAACCAAGCGGCTTAATAAGCAATTCTCAGCCTTGTTTCTGCGGCTCGCCGACCGCCGCCTGGCCGCGCTGGCGCAGGAAACCAGGCAGGAGGCGCGCACCTCGATTTACGAGTTCCCCAGGGAATTCAAGCGCGTTCGCACGGCCTTGGTCCAGTTCCTCATCGACGTGTTCAAGCCGGACCCCTTGCAGCCTAGCCCGCAAATGCGCGGGTTCTTCTTCAGCGGAACACGGAAATCAGAAAATGCCGCCGCACCTCCGGCCTTGCCCGATGCCAGTGTGTTTCGCAGCTCCACGCAAGCAGCCGACGCCACCGTGATCTTCTCTTCGGAGGCGAAAACTACGTTCGGCCGGGCGCCCTTGGAACCAGGCGGTGGGCGCTCCGTCGATCAATGGATGTTTGTCGCCGACCTGTTTACCAACGTCCTGCGCCAGGACCGTCCGGTTTTGACCCGCCCGCCGGCGCCTTTCGAGCGCCACCGAAAAATCGCAGTCGGCGTAGCAGCGGGCTTGGCGATTCTCCTGTCACTAGTGTGGGCCGTTTCGTGGTTCGGAAATTCGTCGCTCGTCAAGCGAATCCAGGTGTCGACGGACGCGCTGCATCGTGGCGGCAACGAGTTGAGCGTTGCGAATTTGCGCGCGCTCGACGCTCTGCGCGCCAACCTCGTCCAAATCGACCTCCGCTCTCCCTTGCGCCTGCATTGGGGGCTTTACACCGGCGATGACCTGCGCGAGCAGGGCAAACTGGCCTACTTCGCAAGGTTGAGGCGATTGGCCCTGGCCGAGATCAACGAGCAGCT
>JASIGB010000940.1:0-2898 GCA_030045355.1 Bryobacteraceae bacterium | reverse complement strand
TTGCCGTAGTCGTTCTGATTGCCCCCGTATGTGCCGGAAAACACGATCGACCCAGTAGGAGCCAGTTCCAGGACGAACAACTTGGCCGGGATCTGGGCTGGGGCGGTTACGACCAGCGGTTGGGCCGCGCACGAGGAGCAGACCAGAGGATAGTCGGCTGATTCGGTATAACCCGTGATGTAAGCGTTCCCATATCCATCCAGCGCGATGCCTCTGGCAACGTCATCGTAGCCCCCGCCGATATAGGTGGAGAACAAAATGGCTTTTCCATCCGCGCTGATCTTGCTCACGAATACATCCAAGCCACCTCGGATCTGACTACCGTTCGTGACGGGAAAATTGGGCGAGTTTGTATAGCCCGCAACGTAGATTTCGCCGTTATTCTGATTCACGGCTACGGAGGTTCCATAGTCCTGACCGGAGCCGCCCCACTCGACTGCGAACGTCAGCTTCGGGTCGATTACCAAAGGCTTCGTCGAATCGAAGCTGCCGATTTGGAATCCAACCTGATTTCCCGCGAGAGCGTACTGGCCTTCCACGGTCACGCGTTGGCCATCGACTTCTTGATAAACCACAGGAGCCGGTTGGCGAAGTTCTCCAATTTCGGTCGTCAGCACCAGATCGCCGCTCGATGGTTCAACCTGAATGGCCTGTGCGCCGTCAAAAGCCAGCTTGATGACCGACGGCGCCGTGCCAGGAGCCACTACAAAGTCGTATTCGAGCTGGCGCTGATTCCCGTAGAAGTCCACCGAAACGCCCGGCCAAACATCCGAGTACGATACCTTTTGGAAAAGGGTTGGTTGGACCGGCGCGGAGCCAGAGGCCGAAAGATACGAGATGCGAGCCGGCATGGGTCCGGAGGGAGTGGTGACGGGCTGGGCTTTTGCCCCCTGGAATCTCATCCGCACCGCTGCGGAAAGTGTGTCATAGGAACCGCGCTCCGATCCAAAAGCCTCGTCGAGTTCACTTACGCTGCCTCGATGCACTCTCTTCGTGAGTGCCAGAACGGCCTCGTTCGCCGTTAGGAAGGCCGTATACCCATTGCCGCGAGCGAAATACTTCACCTGCGGGTCGGTTTGGCCCACATTTGCTTCGAAGGCCAAGGGCACCTTCCCAAAAGCCTGGCTGGGTTCAGGGCCACGGGGATTGTCTGCTGCCACAGCATGGCTTGCCAATCCTACGAATGCCGCGCCAAGAAACAAGTGATTGAGTCTCATTTTCTTTCCCTCCTTCGAGCTGATTCGCGCCCAACCTGCGGCGCGCTCAATTACACAGGCGGGAAAACCCGACTACAGGGGCCATTAGTTTCCATCCGGAATCTCGTTACGCTGTGTTATACTTCGTCCCTAAAGCGGCGCCCAATGACTCCGGAACGATGGCAGAAGGTGAAGGAACTCTGTCATTTAGCGCTCGACCGGCAAGCGGGTGAGCGCGCGGCGTTTCTGGCCGAAGCGTGTTCGGAGGACGAAAGCTTGCGCCGGGAAGTCGAGTCCATGCTAGCCCGCATGACCACGGAAGGGATTTCCGACGGGCCGATTTGGGAAAAACTGGGAGTAGGAAGTCCGTTGTCTGACGACGCCGGGCGAAGGATTCCGGCCAGCGTCGGCCGTTACCGGATTTTGCGCGTATTGGGCGAGGGCGGGATGGGCGTGGTGTACGAGGCCGAACAGGATCAGCCGCGCCGTGTCGTGGCACTGAAAGTAATCAAGCCGGGACTGGCCGGTTCCGAATTCCTGCGGCGGTTTGAGCGTGAATCCGAGGCTTTGGCGCGCTTACACCACGCCGGAATTGCGCAGATCTATGAGGCGGGCACCGCCGATACAGGCTTTGGCCCGCAGCCCTATTTCGCGATGGAGTTCATCCGGGGCGCGCCACTTCGCGAATATGCCCAGTCTCATCATCTCAATACCCGGCAGCGGCTGGAGTTGGTGGCCAAGGTCTGCGACGCGGTGGAGCACGCGCACCAACGCGGCATTATCCACCGCGATCTGAAGCCGGGCAACATCCTGGTGGAGGAAACGGGGCAACCGAAGATCCTGGATTTCGGCGTAGCGCGGGTTACCGACAGCGACCTGCAAGCCACCCGGCAGACCGACGTGGGCCAGTTGATCGGCACGCTGGCCTATATGAGTCCCGAGCAAGTGATGGCCGATCCGCTGGAATTGGACACGCGCAGCGATGTGTACGCGCTGGGGGTGATTCTCTATGAGCTACTAGCGGACCGTCTGCCGTATCAACTGAGCCACCAATTACATGAAGCCGTTCGCGCCATCCGGGAAGAGGATCCGGCAAAGCTGTGCTCGATCAGCCGGGCCTACCGGGGCGATGTGGAGACGATCGCAGCGAAGGCGCTGGAAAAGGACAAGACTCGACGCTATGCTTCGGCGGCCGCACTGGCGGCGGATATCCGCAGGTATCTGGCGGATGAACCGATCACGGCGCGCCCGGCCAGCACAACTTACCAATTACGAAAGTTCGCGCGACGGCACAAGGCGCTGGTCATGGCGACGGGGGCTGTATTTGCGGTGTTGGTCGCTGGCATCATTGTGAGCACGATAGAAGCGATACGAGCGCGCCGGGCGGAACAGACGGCCCAAGCGGTGAACGACTTTCTCCAAAACGATCTGCTGGCACAGGCCAGCGCCAGCACACAGGCCTCGCCAAGCACTAAGCCTGATCCGGATCTGAAGGTGCGAACCGCGTTGGACCGAGCGGCGGCGAGGATTGGCGGAAAGTTCAAGGGGCAACCGGGGCCGGAGGCAGCGATTCGAGACACAATTGGGCGGACGTATCAAGAACTCGGGTTGTACCCCGAGGCGCAGATGCAGTTGGAGCAGGCGCTGGATCTGCACCGCCGCACGGTCGGGCCAAGGGACGCGAGGACTCTCGAGACGATGC
>JASIGB010000939.1:0-2836 GCA_030045355.1 Bryobacteraceae bacterium | reverse complement strand
CAGAAAGTCGCTCTTCGCCAGTTGCGGCAGCTCGGCTTTCGGGCCGACGTGGCAGCTAATGGGCTGGAGGTTCTAGAAGCCTGCTTCCGCGTGGCTTACGATCTGATCATCATGGATTGCCACATGCCCGAGATGGATGGCTTCGAGGCGACGCGCAGACTGCGAGAGAAAGAGCGCGGGTTGGAGCGGACCGTCATTGTCGCGATGACAGCCGGCGCCCGGCAGGAGGACCGCGAACGCTGTCTGTCGGCCGGAATGGACGACTATGTCAGCAAGCCGGTCCGCCTAAGCGATCTCGAACAGGTCCTCGACCGCTGCCTTCGCGCGAGCATTCAAACCGCGAGCCACGCCGTCTGAAAAACGGGAGGCTCGTCTTCAAGATACCTTGGCAGGAATAAAAGTCAGGCTGTGCTTACGCGCATTACTCTAACATGCTATCCGCCGGGCTTGTGACGGAGGCGAAACTGGCGACAATATCGCGGACATCGGCTACATCGGGCGGCTTGCTCAGGATGCAATCCACATTCGGCGGTATATCGCCGTCAGCCATCATGCGGCGTCCCCAACCCGTCAAAAGTACTACCGGCGTAGACGGGGACTCAGCTTTCACGGCGCTAGCGACGCGGCATCCATCCACATGCGGCATCCCCAGATCGGTAAATACCAGGTCGAAGGTTTCCCCGCGCGACCGTGCATCGTGAAACAGTTCGAGGCCGGCTTCTCCGCCTCCCGAAGTGTTTACCCGATGGCCGTCTTTCTCCAGTGTGTCACGGAGCGCCTCGGCGACCAACGAATCGTCGTCGATCACCAAAATGCGCATGGGTGGCGGAGGCGCCGTTCTCAGGACACGACGATCAGGTGTGGTTGCCGCACCGCCAGCCAAGCCGAAGCGTAGCCGCACGCTGGTTCCTTTGCCCACGGCGCTCTCGATGTCGATCGCGGCGTTGTTGCGTTGCGCGACGCCGTAGACCATGGCGAGGCCCAGGCCGGTTCCGCGCTCGCCTTTGGTCGTGAAGAATGGCTCCAGACATCGCCGGCGAGTTTCTTCGTCCATTCCCGAACCGCTATCGGTCACCTCGGCATAGACGTTCCGGATCTTCGCTCCCGCGCTTTCGTCCTTGGTAATGCCGGTGCGCAATGTCAAGATGCCGCCGGTGGGCATCGCGTCCACGGCATTGAAGATCAGATTCGTGAGGGCTTCGCGGATTTCATTCCCGATTCCCAGGATTAACGGAATGCCTTGGTCCAACTCCGTCCGAATCTCGATGGCGACCCCCTTCTGCTGCGGAATATCGCGCCAGCGGGGACGCGTGAGCTCGAGGACCTGCTCCACTACTTCGTTCAGGCTCAGCGGCGCGAGCGTCAATTGCGGCTCCCGCAAGCGGTAAGACTCGCGGATTCGCGCTACGGTTTCGGTTACGTCGTCGACGGCCCCGCGAATCGTCTTCAACTTGGCGCGGCTGTCTTCGGAAAGCTGCGGCTCATCCTCCAAGAGTAGTTGGAGATATAGTTTCACGGGAGAGAGGGCGTTGTTAATATCGTGGGCGATGCCGCTCGCCATCTGTCCCAACACCCGCAACCGTTCGTGCTGCATAACGGCGTCCCGCGTGTCGCGCAGGTCGTCATACGCCCGCTGCAGCGCCTCGTAAAGCTCGCCGTCATATTCGGTCACGTCCACGATGATACCCAGGGTGCCGCACTGGACGCCGTTTTCGTGCAGCGGCGCGGTCCAGAAGCGGAGCTCCCTGGCCGACCCGTCCTTACGCCGCCAAGTCATTCTCTCGCCCGCCAGGCGCGGTCCACTACGCGGGCCGCCACAGTTCGGCAGCAGATCGGGCGGCTCCCCATTGAGGAGCTCGTCCGACG
This sequence comes from Bryobacteraceae bacterium, assembly GCA_030045355.1. Classification (GTDB taxonomy): domain Bacteria; phylum Acidobacteriota; class Terriglobia; order Bryobacterales; family Bryobacteraceae; genus Palsa-89. The sequence goes on along the minus strand of JASIGB010000939.1, from coordinate 970 downwards.
ACCAGCCCAGTACGCGCTGCGCCGCTTCATTCCAGAACTGGATGCGGCCCTCTGGATCGCTGGCCCAAATAGGAAGTGGCGCCGAGAGGAGCACTGTAGAGAGTATCTCGTTGGCGCGCGCCAGCTCCTTCTCCGCCGTGCAATGATCGCTAACGTCTCGCACCACCGCCAGAATCTCTCGCTCGTTGGGCGCACGCCGGAAGCTCCACTGAATCCAGCGCTCACGGTCGTCGCTGCCCGAACAGCGCGCGCGGAAGGAAACTCGCCGGTCATGTTCGCTGGCCGCCAAAAACTTCTCCGCGGCCGAATGCAGATCGTCCGGATGAATCAGTTTCAGAAAGGACGTGCCCTCCAGCTCCCCCCTCGCATGCCCGATGGTTTGCTCGGACGCCGCGTTCACGTGGAGGAACTGCCCGTCGAATGAAAGGATCGCCAGCATCTCAGGAGCAAACTCGAATACCTCCGTCCAGCCGTCCGGCTGACTGTCGCTAATCGATCGAGAAGACGTCGACATTCGTGCCTCCACGCCGTAAATAGTTTTTGTACAAACCCGTTCTTGCGAAAAGAATCGGATTAACAAGTAGACGGTGATATAGTACGAATCGCCTAAAGCTAGCTCCGCCATTTGATGAAGCCATCCGATTGGGCTCAATAGCTTGTTTTTAGCTGAGAATTGCCTTTTGGGACCGGCAGACACAATGCCTTTAGGCCATAGTACTCAGTGGCATGTTAGGCGAATGTGACAACGTCAACGGTCTGCGCAAACAAACCCTTAGGTCGTGGCATATCTAATCGATATTTACAATTAGCCGATGTATTACTCGAAATAAGAGCGCACGCATTCTTTGGGATAATGCCAGGCCTTGACGTTTGACAGAGCCACACAAAGAACGGCGCCTGGCATCGGACATGAACGGCATGGGTTCTGCCACGAACTTGTATTTGGTGACGATTCACCGGATGAACTATG
>JASIGB010000938.1:0-4263 GCA_030045355.1 Bryobacteraceae bacterium | reverse complement strand
CGATGATCCAGGCCAACGTAAAGCGGCTGGTATTTTCTTCGACTGCCGCTGTGTATGGAACGCCGCGGGTCGTGCCCATCCCCGAAGATCTGGCCTTCGATCCGGTGAATCCCTACGGCGAATCCAAAGTGATCGTGGAAAAGATGCTGAAGTGGCTGGATCTCTGTAGCGGGTTGCGGAGCATCGCGCTGCGTTATTTCAATGCCTGCGGCGCGGATCCAGAATCCGGCCTGGGCGAGGAGCATTCGCCGGAGACGCATTTGATCCCACTGCTGCTCCGCGCCGTCGCCTCCGGAAAGCCGATGACCATCTTCGGCGACGATTACGAGACGCCCGACGGCACCTGCATTCGCGATTATGTCCACGTCAGCGATCTCGCCGAAGCCCACGTGGCGGCGATCGAAAAATTGTTCGCCGGCGGCGCCTCGGATGTTTTCAACGTCGGCACTGGCGCCGGGCAATCGGTGCTGGAGGTGTTGCGGGCCGTGGAACACATCACCGGGCGCAAAGTGCCGCACCAGATCGGACCGCGGCGGGAGGGCGATCCGGCAGTCCTGGTGGCGAATTCCGACAAGTTGAAGCGAACGCTCGGCTGGAAGCCAAAGTACCCGGAAATTACAGGCATCGTCGCTACGGCATGGCAGTTCGAACAAAAGCGGGCCGCGCCGCGTATTCCAAAGTAGCGACTCCGAGTTTGACACCCCATTGCACGCCTTTTATACTGAAATTTAAGAGCCTTCTACGTTTCGGGTGCTTTGCCCGGGCCGAGGAAATCAGATGCCAAAACGCACCTTTCAACCAAATAATCGCAAACGGGCGAAGACACATGGATTTCGTGTACGCATGTCCACCAAAAACGGCCGGGCCGTCCTGGCGCGTCGCCGGGCCAAGGGCCGCCACAAGCTCACCGTTAGCGACGAGAGAGCCCTGCGCTACGCCAACGCCGAGTAACGGCTTTCCAAAAACCGCCCGGATACTGAGAGCCGCCGATTTCCGCAGAGCTTACAATCAGGGAAGTCGCTTCGCGGGCCGGTACTTCGCGGCGTTTTGCTTGCGCCTCGAACGCTGCGGCCCTGACGCGTTTAGATCGCCAGACGCGTCTAGATCACAAGATGCGTCTAAGCTACAGGAAGTAAAATGCGACGGTCCTCGGCTGGGCTTTACGGTGCCGCGAGCGTTCGGGAAGGCCGTACTGCGAAACCGTGTGAAGCGCAGGCTACGGGAGGCCTTGCGGGTGCGCCTGACGGAAGTGGCGCCGGAATGGGATATCGTGATCAATCCGCGCCGTGCGGCGATCGCGGCGCGGCGCGAGGAGTTGCAGCGGGAAGTGGATCGATTGGTGGCGCAATGCAAAAAGCAGTAATCGCGACCTTGCGTCTCTATAAACGTTTTGTATCGCCGCTCTTGCCCTCGGCCTGCCGCTTTTATCCCACCTGTTCGGAATACATGCTGGAGGCGGTAGCCCGCTATGGCGCCCTGCGAGGTGTAGGCTTAGGGCTGCGCCGTTTGGCGCGCTGCCATCCTTTCCACGCCGGGGGATTCGATCCGGTCCGCTAGAGTTTTCATTCATGGCCGACAACCAACTCCCATCCAACGGACCAGGAAAGAAAGAGCTTTCCATGGAGCAGCGCCTGCTGCTGGCCTTTGTCCTGATGGGGCTGGTGCTGTTCCTCACGCCATATTTTTATAAGGCTCCGCCACCGCCGCCCAAGAGCGCCGCCAAGACCACGCAACAGAGCGCGTCCACAAAAACGGCCGCCGTGCCCGCGGCGACGGCGACCACCGAGAGCGCCACGCCGCAAGCGGCGGGCCAACCGGCGCCCGGGCAGATCGAAGCTTCCACCGAGCAGCAGTTCATCGTCGACACGGACATTTACCGCGTCACATTCTCCAATCGCGGCGGAACCGTTCGCAGTTGGATTCTCAAAAAGTATAAGGATCGCGCCGGAAAACCGCTGGAGCTGGTCAATCCGGCCAGCTACTCCAAGGTCGCTCCGCCGTTTTCGCTCGTGCTGCGCGATGAGAAAGCTGCAGACGCTCTGAACTACGGCCTATACGTCGCCAAGCCCTCGGCCAACGGTTTGGGGATCGAATACACTTTCTCCAACGGCACGGATTATGCGCTCAAGAAATTCCAGTTTTCCAAGTCCGGCTACCTTTCGCAGGTCACCACCGAAGTCACCATCAACGGCGTCCCCACCGATCACCTGATCCAGTGGCGCGGCGGCTTCGGCGATCCCACCGTCATCAACCGCACCGGCGAAGAGCACGCCGTGTATTTCGACCCGCACCAAGCCACCACATTCGGGCTCAGCCAAGGCAAGCTTACCAGCCAGGACGCGAAGTCGGCCAAGAATGGCCCCGAGATTACGACCGGCGATTTCTCCTTCGCCGGTCTGGACGACCGCTTCTTCGCCGCCGTCTTTTTGCCGAAAGACAACATGCCGGTCACGGTGGAGACCATCAAAGACGATGTACCCCCCGCGCCCGCCGGCAAGGAAGAGATGCGCGTAGGCGTGGAGGTGGGCGGCGACTCAGTGAACCGGTTCTCCGTCTTTGTCGGTCCCAAAGATGTCGATCTGCTGCGCCGCGTGGATCCCAAGCTGCAGCAGTTGATCGACTGGGGCTGGTACGGCATCATCGCGAAGCCCCTGTTCTATGCGATGCATTGGCTCAACGATAACTTCGTTCACAATTACGGCTGGTCGATCATCTTGATCAGCATCCTGATCAACGTCGTGATGTTGCCGATGCGGTGGAAGAGCATGAAGAGCCAGCGCAAGATGCAAGCTCTGCAGCCAAAGCTGGCCGCCATCAACGCGAAATATAAGGGCCTCAGCCTGCGCGATCCCCGCAAGGCCGAGCAGAACCAGGAAGTGATGGAGTTTTACAAAAAAGAAGGCGTAAACCCCATGGGCGGCTGCTTCCCCATGCTGATCCAATTGCCGCTGCTGTATGCCTTCTATAAGGTTCTTTCTGTCACCATCGAAATGCGCGGCGCCCACTGGCTCTGGGTGACCGATCTGTCGTCGCCGGAAACATTGCCCATCCACATTCTGCCGGTGGTGATGATCGTTTCGCAGTTCCTCATCCAGCAAATGACCCCCACACCGGGCATGGACCCCTCCCAAGCCAAGATGACGAAGTGGATGCCGTTGCTATTCGGTTTGTTTTTCTACAATTTGTCCAGCGGTCTGGTGTTATACTACTTAACCAGTAATTTTGTGGGTGTTGCACAGCAATGGGCCGTAAATCGGATGATGCCGGCGCCACCGCCGCCTCCGCCTCCGGCCCCAGCCAAGAAGAAGGGTAAGTAACCGAAGGTGGCCGAAAAAACTTATACCGTCGAATCCATCGGATATCGTATCAGCGAGTTTCTCGACATGGTCCTGGGCGACATGGGACTGGAGTTGTCGTTCGAACTCCTGGAGGGCCAGCACCTCCATCCCGATCTCGAAGACCCGGACGTGCTGGTGAAATTCTCCGGACCGGACGTCGATATCTTGCTTTCCAATAAAGCCGAGGTGCTGCTGGCGCTTGAGTTTCTCACCATGGAAGCTCTGCGCATCCCGCCCGACCACCACTCGCTGCTGTGCTTCGATTCCAACGATTACCGGACGCTGCGCATCGAGGAGCTGCGCTTGAGCGCCATCACGGCTGCCGAAAGCGTGAAAAGAACGCGCCGCCCGTTCCACTTCAATCCCATGAGCAGCCGCGAGCGCCGCATCATTCATCTGAGCCTGCGCAACGAGACGGATATCCGCAGCGAAAGCACGGGCACCGGACCTTTCCGCCAGGTGGTGGTCCTTCCCATCGATATGCCGCTGCCCGAACCGATTCGCCCGCCCCGTCCCGCTCCGCCTTCGCGCGGCGGCGATCGTGGGCGCGGACCTCGCGATCGCGATAGAAGATCCGGACCTCCGCGGCGCGGCGGCGGCCGCCGGCCCTAGTCCACAAGTATCTGCGAATCGACGATACGATTGTTGCCATTTCCACGCCGCCCGGCCGATCGGGCGTCGGTGTGGTGCGTCTTTCGGGTGCCGAAGCGCGCCAAATTGCTGAACGAATTTTGCGGTTTCACGCCGGCCACGTTTGGAAGCCGTGGACGCTCGCGCTCGCCGAACTGACCGACGAGGAAGGCAATACCGTCGATCAGGTGGTCGCCGCGTACTTCGCCGCGCCGCGATCCTACACCGCCCAGGACATGATCGAGATTTCGTGCCACGGTTCGCCCGTGGTCCTGCGGTTCTGTGTGGAACGCGC
>JASIGB010000083.1:0-3059 GCA_030045355.1 Bryobacteraceae bacterium | reverse complement strand
AACGCGTTCAATTTGATCGATGGCATGGACGGGCTAGCGGCGGGGATCGGCTTGGTTGCTACCGTGACCATGCTGCTGGCGGCTCTGGTGCAAAACAACGTGCCGCTGATCCTGGCGACCATGCCGCTGGCCGGTTGCCTGCTCGGGTTTCTGCGCTACAACTTCAGCGGAGCCTCGGTATACCTCGGCGACAGCGGCAGCCTCACGCTGGGTTTCCTGTTGGGCTGCTTTGGCGCGCTGTGGAGCAACAAATCCGTTACATTGATGGCGCTTACCGTGCCGCTGCTGGCGGTATCGATCCCGCTGCTGGATGTGGCGCTTTCGATCTTGCGCCGCTTCCTGCGGAATCAGCCCATCTTTCAGGCCGACCGCGGTCACATCCATCACCGGCTTCTCGCGCGCGGTTTGAGCCAGCGCGGCGCGGTACTCACGATGTACGCATTGTGCGGTTTGGTGGCGGTTCTCTCGCTCCTGCTGACCGCGATTCACAATAATCAGTTCGGCGGATTGATCGTCATTCTCTTCGCCGGCGCGGTGTGGCTCGGCATCAGCCAACTGGACTATTCCGAGTTCGCTTCGGCGGGCCGCATATTATTCGGCCAATTCCGCCGCATGATCGACGTCGAAGCGCGCCTCAAAGAATTTGAAGCCAACCTCGCCAAGGCGGACAATGTGGAGGAATGCTGGGACCACATTCGCGCCGGCAGCCGGGATTTTGGTTTTCACGAGGTGCGCATGAGTTTTAACGGCCGCGTCTTCGAGGAAGCCCACACCACAGCGACACCCGCCCAGCCGCGCTGGCAACTGCGCATTCCGCTGCGCGATTCGCAATATGTCAATTTTTACCGCGGATTCGATAATGCCATGAATCCGCTCGTCATCAGCGCCTTCGTTCAGGCGGTGCAGCGCGGCCTGGAGGCCCAACCGGCGAAGCCGGCCGTGGAGGTTATCCGAATGTCCGGCCGCGAATTGTTTTATGCCGCCGGCGCCTCCGCATCCGACCGCCGCCGCGCGACGCGCTAGCCGGCTATTCCCCGGCACGCGCTCCCGCTCCTCCACGCTTTCCGGCTTATGGCCGGTGAATCAGCTCAATGCGGTTCCCGACGGGATCGATCGCGAAGCCGAGGACGATCCCGGTGTTGCGGAAGGGGCGTGGCTCTCCCTGCATGGTTCCTCCGGCGGCCTTGACGGCGGCAACGGTGGCAGCCATATCCTTGACGGAGAAAATGATGTGCGGAATCGGATCCTTCAGGTCATCGGAGTCGCGATGAAAGATAATCATCGGCGGATTCTTGTTGGCCTTGGCGTCTTCGACGGTGGCGCCGAAGTTCACGAAGACTTCCGTTCCTCCCGGATTCTCGATCCGATTGACCTCCTGCATTCCGAACGCGGCTTCGTAAAACTTCGCCACGCTGATGGTGTCTTTCGCGGCCACGCGCACGGAATCCAGCGCCACCTGGGCATGCGCGGCCGAAGCGGCGAGCGACGCGGCGCACACGGCGATCGCGATCTTCTGAAATCTGTTCATCGAGCCTCCATTTGGCAAATCTCAATTTATACCAAACCCGGAGGCGATCTTCTTAAGAGAGCCGCGCAGGGCCCGGTTCGCGCCGCCCGCCATGCGGGAAAGCAAACGGTTTGCGGTAGCGGCGGCCGCCATGCTAACGAACGGGGTTATGCGACAGTGGCGGCATTAGCTCTTATGACGTAACGCCGCCTGGTAGGGCTGCACCGGTAAATTACTAGCGTTGTTCCACCACCACTCTACGATGATGCCGGCGGTGATGGCGATAATGGCGGTGATGAACGACTACGACCTCATCGGCGCTGGCCGGCAATACCGCCAAACTGGTTCCGGCAAGAAATACCGCGAGGGCAATTAAGCGTTTCATTTTTCTCCTCCGGCCAGGGATGATGCATGCGAAGCGCCAGGTTGGGCGGTGAGCCAATGTTACATCCGAAACCGCGTAAACGAATCGGGGTCTCACGGGCAGGGAGAAATAAGCTTATGGGAAAGGTCAAGGTATCGTTATCTCTGGCTGCGGTCATGTTGGCCGGCGCGCTCGGGGGATGTTCCAACGCCGATAAATCACCCGATGTGTCGAGTAATATTCGCAAGTCGCTTAATCAAGCGGGATTGAAAAACGTGTCTACCAGCGAGGATCGGGACAAAGGCGTAGTGACATTGAGTGGGCACGTCGACTCGGACGCGCAGAAATCGCAGGCCCAGACCATCGCTGAATCGCAAGCCCAAGGTCTGGCGGTCGCCAATCAAATCGCCGTGATTCCACCCGGTGACTCGCACGATGCGAAAGCAATGAATTCGGACCTCGACAAGGGCATCGAAAAGAACTTGGATGCCGCGCTCATCTACAACCGGCTGAACGCCGGCGTGAAATACTCGGTCAAAAACCACGTCGTCACGTTGACCGGCAATGTAGATTCCGAGGACAGCCGCGCGCGGGCGCAGCAGGTGGCTGCATCAGTACCCAACGTCCAGCAGGTGGTGAACGAGCTGCAGGTCAAGAATCAAAAGGCAACTGCCTCGAATTAGTTCGAGCCGCTTCCATCGCAGGTTAGGCGTCGGCGCGCATTGCGACGGCAGTGTACCATCGGAACAATGGGATGGATATGCCGACTGCCCTGGTGACCGGCTCCTGTGGCCTGATCGGATCGGAAGTGTCGCGCTTCTTCGCGCGCCAGGGATTCCGCGTGCAGGGCATCGACGATAACCATCGCGCCGTTTTCTTCGGACCGGAGGGCGATACCAGTTGGGTGTTGGAGCGCCTGCGCGCCGAAATTCCGGGCTATGCCCACGCGGCGCTCGATATTCGCGACCGCGAAGGCGTGCTCGCGCTGGTCGAACAAGTCCGGCCGGATCTCATCGTCCATACTGCCGCGCAGCCCTCGCACGACCGCGCCGCGCAAATCCCGTTCCTGGATTTTGAAGTGAACGCTCTCGGCACGCTGCACCTGCTCGAAGCCGCGCGCCGCTTTTGCCCCGAGTCGCCGTTCATCCATATGTCGACCAACAAGGTCTATGGCGACCGGCCCAACCG
>JASIGB010000937.1:0-3629 GCA_030045355.1 Bryobacteraceae bacterium | reverse complement strand
GGAATATAAGGACATGCCGCAGGTGCGCTCCATCGTGCGAGAATCGGCCACCAGTAACTACAGCTTTTCATCTATCGTCTTAGGAATCGTCAAGAGCCCCTCGTTCCAGATGAACGTGAAACCGGCGGAGAATACACAACGGGCGTCTCGTTAGTAAGCGTGTCTAATAGGAGAGAACGGTCATCATGTTTAACACTAAGAAACACATTTCGCGCCGGACGCTTTTGCGCGCGAGCGGCACGGCTCTCGCGCTGCCCCTTCTGGACGCGATGATACCGGCCTCCACGGCACAGGCCCAAACCGTGGCCGTGCCGAAGCCGCGATTCGTCGGCTGCTTTGTGCCGCACGGGATGGCGCCCGGTGCGTATTGGGTTCCTGACAAAGTGGGCGCGCTGGAGCCTGTGCTGCCGTTCAATTGGAAGCCGCTGGAGCCGTTCCGCAATTACAGCGTGGTCCTAAGCGGCCTGCACACCAGGTCGGCCGAACCTCCTCCCGGCGCAACCGGCGCCGACCATTGGGTGGCCGCGTGTTTCCTGTGCGCGGAGAAGCCGAAGAAGACCGCCGGGGCCGATGTGCGCGCGGGCAAGACCATCGATCAAATCATCGCGGAGAGAATTGGCCGCGACAATCTAATGCCGTCCATGCAGCTTGCCGTGGAGGATCCCGGCGCCAATTCCAGCAACTGCGGCGAAGGCTATAGCTGCACGTACACCAATACCATCTCCTGGTCCACGCCCACTTCTCCGCTTCCCATGGAGCTGAATCCGCAGGTGGTGTTCGAACGCATGTTCGGCGACGGCAGCACGGCCGACCAGCGCGCCGCGCGCCGGAAACGCGACAACAGCATTCTGGATTCACTCGGGAGCAGTCTCTCGCGCCTGCGCCTGCAGGTCGGCCCTGAAGATCGTAACCGCCTGGATGAATACACCGAAGATGTCCGCGAGATCGAGCGCCGGCTGCAGATCGCGATGAAGGCGTCCACTGCCGCCCCTACCGATATGAGCGTCCCGGTGGGCGTGCCGCAAACTTTCGACGAGCACATCAAGCTGCAGTTCGATCTTCTCGCCCTGGCTTTCAAAGCCGACATCACACGCGTGGGCACGCTCCTGTTCGCCCGCGATCTCACTGGCCGGACCTATCCGGAAAGTGAAGCGCCTACCGTCGGGTTCCATGGCGGCTCGCACCACGGCGAGGATCCCAAGCGGATCGCGGAATTGTCGAAGATCAACCAGTATCACGTCAAGATGCTGGCGCACCTCATCAACCGGCTTCAGACTACGCGCGATGGCGCCTCCACGCTGCTCGATCAATCGCTGGTTCTCTACGGCAGCAACATGGGAAATTCCAATCAGCACGTGCACTATGACGTGCCACATGTGCTGGTTGGCGGATTGAACGGCAGGCTCAAGGGCGGGCGCCATATTGCCTATCCGACCAAGACCATCCCGTCCGGCAATCTGCTGTTGAGCCTGCTCGACATGTACGACATTCACCAGGAAAGCATCGGCGACAGCACCGGCCGGTTAACCGACCTTTAGAGGAATCGATCATGCGTGAATCGATGATCCGTGTCGCCGGAAGCATAATTGCAGCGGGCCTAGCCGCGGTGCTGTGCGCACCGTTTGCCGTGTGCGCCACGGCGACGCCCGAAGTCGCCGACGCCGTGATGCACGAGGATAGCGCCACCGTCGAAAAACTTATCGCGCAGCACGCCGATGTGAACGTGCCGCAGGCCGATGGTTCTACCGCGCTCCACTGGGCCGTCTTCCGGTCCGACCACGCGATGATGGACCGGCTGCTTCACGCCGGCGCTAATCCCAGTGCCGCCAATCGCGATGGGTCGACGCCCTTATGGCTGGCCTGCATCAACGGCGATGCATCCATCATCGCCGCCCTGCTCTCGGCGGGCGCCGACGCCAACGAGAAGCTTCCGCTCGGTAGGACTCCGCTGATGATCGCCTCGCGCACCGGCAACGTCGACGCGATGAAAGTACTGTTGGACCACGGCGCCGACGTCAATGCCAAGGAAAGTCTGCGCGGAACCACTGCCTTGATGTGGGCTGCTGACGAAGGCCACGCGGACGCCATCCGCCTCTTGGTCCAGCATGGCGCCGATATCAAGGCCGTCTCCAATCCCGCCGAACGCGGGCGCGGACCGGCGCTCGGAAAGTCGGGCGATCCAAGACGCGCTGTCAAGGCGCAGGTTCAAGCCATCAAAGAGGGTAAATCGACCCCGCAGCTTGGGGCAATTCCGCTCGGCGGCGATAAGATCCCGCTCCAAGAGCAGACAAAAAAGGCTCCGACTTTTGCGGCTCCGCTCGGCGGGGACAGCGTCCCGTTTACAGAGCAAGCGAAGGATGACCAAGGAAAGGCTACGGGGCAGCAGAAGCCAGGCCCAGCACGTGGCCCGCGAGCCAGGGGCCAGGGAGCGGCCGGCGCCGACCAGCAGGACGACGATGACACGTTCTCCTTCTTCCGCCGTCCTGCACCGAAAGACGGAGGAGGTTTGACCGCGCTGGTCTACGCCGCGCGCGCCAACGATCTCGACTCGGTCAAAGCGCTGCTCGATGCAGGCGCCGACGTGAACCAGGTGACGGCCTATGGCTGGAGCCCGTTGCTGGTCGCCACGCAAAATCGGTATTACAAGCTAGGTGCATATCTGCTGGACCATGGCGCGGACGTGAACCTCGCCAATAAAGGCGGATGGACTCCGCTTTATCTCGCCACCGACAACCGCAACATCGAAGGCGGTGACTATCCGGTCCGCAAGCCCGACATGGATCACCTCGAGTACATCAAGCTCCTCTTGGACAAAGGCGCCAACGTGAATGCGCGGATGAAAGACAGCACGGAGACGCGAACGGTTTTTACCAATCAGTGGCTGGACGAGAACGGCGCTACCGCGTTCTTGAGAGCCTCGCAGTCGGGGGACATCGTGCTGATGAAACTGCTGCTGGCTCACGGCGCGGACCCGAAGATCGAAACCGTGCTGCATGTGAACGCGCTCGAAGTGGCCGCCGGCATCGGCTGGGTGGAGGGCGTCACCTACGAATGGTCGCCCGCCGCAACGCTCGAAGCCGTGAAAATGCTGCTCGATATGGGGTTCGATCCGAACGAACAGGCCGACACCGGGCGCACCGCGCTGCACGGCGCCGCGCACAAAGGCCGGTCCGATGTTGTTCAGTTGCTCGTTGACCATGGCGCGAGGCTGGATATCCGCGATTACGGCAACACCGATAACCGCGGGGACGCCAAATTGGCCGGCCACACGTGGCTACCGGTAGATTACGCCGATGGCTTGGTGCGCGTCGGCGTTCAATCGGCAATCCCGCATCCTGAGACCGGGCTTCTGATCCGGAAATTGATGACCGCTGCCGGATTGCAGGCGCCCCCCGTAGGCCGGACCTTGGAATCGGTTTGTATCACCGAAGCGTGCGAGTAACCTCAGTGGGCGCGCTCGGTTCGAATGGGCTGCGATCAATGCATTCTTGGCGCCGAAACTCTATTTCCCCACCATATGCAGCGGCGATGGGTTGTTCTCGCAAATGAACTCCAGAAGATCGGTGTCTGGAAGTAGCGTGTACCGGTAGGGCTGTGTCCATGGGGACTCATACGTTTGGGGATCATCG
>JASIGB010000936.1:0-5074 GCA_030045355.1 Bryobacteraceae bacterium | reverse complement strand
GAGGCGCCACTACATCTTGGACTTGATCACGTCCACCAGTTCCTTCACCGCGGCGGCGCTCTTGTGCAGCGCGGCTTGCTCGCTGGCTTCCAGCTTAATCTCGTAGATCTTCTCGATGCCCTTGGCGCCTAGCTTCACCGGCACGCCGACATGAAGGTCTTTGACGCCGTATTCGCCTTCCAGATACGCCGCGCAGGGCAGCACTTTTTTCTTGTCCTTCAGGATGGACTCCACCATTTCCACCGCCGCGGCCGAGGGCGCGTAGTAGGCGCTGCCGGTCTTGAGATACTTCACGATCTCCGCTCCGCCGTCGCGGGCGCGCTGCACCAGCCGGTCAATCGTGGCTTGGTCCATCAGTTCACTCAGCGGAATACCGGAGACGTTGGTAAGACGCGCGATCGGGACCATGGTGTCGCCGTGGCCGCCCAGCACCAGCGCGGTGACGTTGGTCACCGATACGCCCAGCTCCTCGGCGATGAATGTGCGGAAGCGCGCCGTATCCAGGACACCCGCCATGCCGATGACGCGGTGCTTGGGAAATTTTGAGGCGTGCAATGCAGTCCAGCACATTGCGTCCAGGGGATTAGTGACCAGAATGAGGATCGCGTCCGGCGAAGCCTTGGCCGCCTGCTCAGTGGCGCTCTTGACCACTTCGTAATTGGCGATCAGCAGATCGTCGCGGCTCATCCCCGGTTTGCGGGGAAACCCGGCCGTGATAACCACGATGTCCGAATTCGCGGTAGGCCCGTAATCGTTGGCGCCAGTGATGCTGACGTCGTATCCTTCCACCGGGCCGGACTCCAGCAGATCGAGCCCCTTGCCTTGCGGCACTCCTTCCACGACGTCCACCAACACGACGTCCGCCAGTTCCTTGCCGGCAATCCGCAGCGCGCAATTGGCGCCTACGTTGCCAGCTCCCACTACTGTGACCTTTTTGCGCATGAAGTTTCAAGGTAGGATTACACGTGTGGTTGTGTCAAGCGAAGCGCCGATCAAACGCGGTGATCCAGGAGGAGCGGTGAGTGAGTTTCTATTTTGAAGATTTCGCGCTCGAGGCCGTCAGCCGCTCGCGCACCCGCACCATCACCGAAGCCGACGTCGTCAACTTCGCCGGAATCTCGGGCGACTTCGTGGAGCTGCACATGAGCGAGACGTATGCCGCGCAAGGCCCGTTTGGCCGGCGCATCGCGCACGGCACGCTGGTATTCGCGGTTGCGGTGGGATTGGGCGTGCAGATGAACCAGGTACAAGATACGGTCATCGCGTTTTATGGCGTGGACCGTCTGCGCTTCACCGCGCCCGTTTTTATCGGCGATACGATTCATGTGGTGAAGAAGGTCGCCGCCCGCCAGCTCAAGGAGCCCGGCCGAGGATTGGTGACCTTCGAAACGCAGGTGTTCAACCAGCGCGACGAACTGGTGCTCATCTACACGGACAAGCTGCTATTAAAGACGCGCGATTAAGCCCTACGCGGATTCGAGCGGCGTCATCTCGGCCTGCAGTCTCCGCATGCCGGCGAGCCAGCGGTCGTAATCGGCGGCTTTGCGGCGGAAGTATTCGTGCACCTTGGGATGCGGGGCGATCAGGAACGTCTCGGCGTCCAGCCCTTGGATCACCGCTTCGGCCACTTGCTCGGGTTCGATGGCATCTTCGAGCAGGAATGTCCCGCCGCCGAATTCGGCGCGTTCCAACATGCGCGTCTTCACGCCCATGGGGCACAGCGCGGAAACTTGGATACCTCGATCGCCGTAGGTGATGGCGAGCCATTCGGCGAAGGCCAGCGCCGCGTGCTTGGTGACGGCGTAAGGCGCCGATCCCAGCATGGTGAGCAGCCCGGCGGCCGAAACGGTCTGCAGCAGATATCCGCCGCCGCGCGCCAGCATACCCGGCAGCAGCGCCCGCGCGGCGTACACGTGCGCCATCACATTCACTTCCCAGCTCCGCAGCCAATCGCGATCGGGCGCGCACTCATCGCCACGCACGCCCACACCGGCGTTGGAGCAAAACAGGTCGATTTGTCCGAATTTCTTGAGGACGCCGTCCACCAGCATCTGAACATCGGATTCGCTGGAAACGTCCGCGCTAATGTCCCAGCCTCCGATCTCCACGGCGGCGCTGCGCGCGGCTTCACGATCGATGTCGGCCACCACCACTGCTTTCGCGCCCTCGGCGGCGAATCGCCGGGACATCGCCCGGCCGATTCCATGCCCGCCCCCAGTGACCACCACAACCTTGTCCTGAACCCGCATGCCTTGGCTCCTCGTGCCCCAGGATAACAGTGGGTTTTTGCACCGGCAGCCGATACTGCTTGGGGCCCGCCTTTAAGCCGCCTTCGGCTTATTCTTGCTACCCTTCGGCCGCCCGCGCCGCTTCACTTCCGTCAGCCACTTCGGCGGCCGGCCCCGGCGTTTTCCTTGCCCGGCTGTGAGACGCTCCAGCACCAGGATGGCTTCCGAGATTTGTTCGCGTTCCTGCTTGAGATCACTCAGCATCTTGTTGATGTCCATTTCCCTAGCGTACCGTGATATCCCGAAAATGTCATGGAATTTTCGCTGGATTGTCGGCTTTGCCCGTGGCCTTGGGTGCGCCGATATGGTCCGCGAGTTGATCGCCCGTGAAGCTGATGGTGTAGCTTCCATCGGTCTCCGGCAGCATGGCGGCGTTGCAGGTGGCCCACTCCGCGACGATGCGGTCGTAAATTTCCGGGTGGCGCTCCTTCAGGTTGGCTTGCTCCACCGGATCGTCGGCCATGTTGAACAGAAAAGTGTTGAACAGAAAAGTATCGCGGAGGATCTTGAAATATTTGTAATCGCCGTCGCGCGCGTCGCGTTGCGCATTCGCTTATACATTAGGTGACGATAAGACTTACTTCGCAGGCAGCGCGTATGCCACGTACGCGCCCGCGCGCTGCGCCGCCGGGCCGCCCATCATCCCGTTCCCAGCCGCCGCGTTGACCACCACGTATTCGCGCCCGTTCACTTGGTAAACCGCCGGAATGCTCTCCGACCCTTCCGGAATGCTGGTCTCCCACAGCACCTTGCCCGTGTCGCGATCGTACGCGCGGAACTTGCGGTCCGTCGTTGTCCCCGAAAAGATCAACCCTCCGGCGGTCACCACCACTCCGCCGCGCTGGAAGAAGCTTCCGGTATTCGGATGGCCCTCGGCCGCTAGCGAACTCACTTCACCGAGCGGCACCTGCCACTTGATCTTCCCGGTATTCAGATCGTACGCCGTCAGTTGTGCCCACGGCGGCCCGATCGCCGACAGCCGGTTGCTCGTGAACATGAAATCCACCGGCGCCCAGTAGCGCTGCGGACCCTTGGCGGTTTCAGCCGATGGCGCGGCCGCCTGCTGTGGTTCGGGCGCTGGCGCCGGACCGGCCGCTGCGGGATTCGCGAGATACGCCTGCAGAGCGCCTAAATCGCGCTCGGACAATTGCGAGAACGCCGGCATTTGTCCCCGTCCGCCCGTAACCGTCATGCGGATCTCATCGGCCGTGAGTCTCGTCGTGATGCCGTTCAACGACGGAATGTTGCCCTGTCCCGCGCGATCCACTCCATGGCATCCGGCGCAATTCTGCGCGTACACCGCCGCGCCGCGCGCTGCCGGAGACGCCGCGCCCACCACCGCCGCCGGCCCTCCCCGCGGCTCCTTGTCGGTGAGCTTTAAGTAGGTCGGGATCTCCTTCGATTGCACATACAGCAACCCCGCCTCGGGATCCACCGCCGTCCCGCCCCAGTTCGCCCCGCCGTTGTGCCCCGGCATTTCGATCGTGCCGCGAAAACTCGGCGGAGTGAATATTCCTTCGTTGCGGGAACTAAGGATCTTATCGCGCAGAGCGGCGCGCTCTTCCTCGGGAATGAACGGATTGATCTCGTCGGGTGTGAACTTCTGCCGCGCAAACGGAGGCGGCACCGTGGGGAAGGGCTGCGTCGGCCACGCATGTTCGCCCGGCACGTCGCTCTTCGGCACCGGCCGTTCTTCGATCGGCCACAGCGGCTTCCCCGTCACCCGGTCGAACACGAACAAAAATCCCATCTTCGTCGGCTGCGCCACCGCGTCCACCTTCTTGCCGTTGTGCATCACCGTCAGCAGCTTCGGCGCCGCCGGCAAATCGTAATCCCATAGATCGTGATGCACGAACTGGAAATGCCACAACCGTTTTCCGGTGCGCGCATCCAGAGCCACCAGCGAGTTGCCGAAAAGATTTTGGCCTTTCCGGTTCGCTCCGTAAAAATCGTAGCGGGGCGATGCCAGCGGAATATACGCGATTCCGCGCTTTTCGTCGATGGTCATCTCGCTCCAGTTTTCAACGCCCGCCACCGTCTTCCAGGCATCAGGCGGCCATGTGTCGTAGCCGAACTCGCCCGGATGCGGGATTGTATGGAACACCCAGACCAGCTTGCCGGTTACGACATCAAAGGCGCGGATATTTCCCGGATTTCCTTCATAGTCCGCGCTGGCGGCCGAACCCATGATGATCAAGTTCTCGAACACGCGCCCCGGCGTGTTGTTCTGCACCCGCGTCAGTGTCTTCGGATCGTGCGGCTCGTACCCCTGGCGCAAGTCCGCGCGTCCGTTCTCGCCGAACGACGTCACCGGCTCGCCGGTCTTGGCATTAATCGCCACCAGGTAATTGCTCACGCAATAGAAAAGCCGCCGGTCGGATCCATCCTTGCTCTGCCAGTAGCTGACGCCGCGCCCTGTGACCGCCCGGGAGTTGTTCGGATGCACCCAGAGTTCCTTGCCAGTGGCGGCATCCAGGGCGACCAGCGCGTTGTTTTTCGCCTGCACATACATGACGCCGTCCACGACAATCGGATTGAAATCGGAATTAGCTTTGTCCTCGGTCGGATAGGTCCACGCCACCTGGAGCTGGCTCACATTGGATTTGTTGATCTGATCCAGCGCAGAATACTGCGCCGAATCCGCGCCGCCCAGATATTCGGTCCACGTCTTGTGGGAACCGTCCTCAGCGGCAATCAAAACCGCCGCCAACCCGCATATGCCCAGAGCAATAAAGGCGCGTCTCCGCATCTTGACTCCTTCCGGTAGGAGAATATCATCATTTCCC
>JASIGB010000935.1:0-3724 GCA_030045355.1 Bryobacteraceae bacterium | reverse complement strand
CGGACCGGTGGCGAGAGACGTGCCCGGCGCCAAGGATCTGCCCAATCCCAAAGTCACGTACAAGGTGGTGTTCGATATAGCCAAGGCGGCGCCGAAGATCGACGACGTAAATCCGGGTCTCGAAACGGTGGTGCGATACGTCAACACGCTCGCCAAATATGGCGTGCCAGCGGATCATCGCAAGATCGCCGTGGTTTTCCATCAGGGCGCCACCGACATTGTGATGGACAACGACGCGTTTAAGGCGCGCAATGACGGCCACGACAATCCCAATATCGCGCTGATTCAAAGTATGAAGCAGGCCGGCGTCGATTTTCGCGTTTGTGGCCAGGCGGTGACGGCGCGGAAGATCGATGTGAAGACCATTCAGCCGGAGATCGAGCTGGATCTGTGGGCGCTGACCACGATCGTCGATCTGGAGCTACGCGGATACGTGCACATCCCCGGCGAGTAACGCCAGCTAATCGCCGAAGCGCTCGGCCGCGCGCGCCTGCGCTTTCGCCGCTTCTTCCTCGCGATTCTTCGGCGGCGCGCTGGTTTCGAGCGATCCGAGCAGGCGCGCGGAGACGGCGGCGATCTCCCACACCGCGTCGTCGAACAGCTTTTCATTCGTTTTGGACGGCTTGTGGAATCCGCTGATTTTGCGCACGAACTGGAGCGACGCGGCGCGGACTTCGTCGTCGGTCACGGGCGGATCGAAATTGAATAGAGTTCGGATGTTTCTGCACATAATTTAGGTCTGAGGCGAACAGGCGCGGGCCCGGCCGAGTAGCAGTTCGCGCTCGCGGGAGTTTTGGGTGAGGGACGCGGCGCGCTCGAATTCGGTGCGAGCTTCGTCCGTGCGTCCCAGTTTAAGCAGGAAATCGCCGCGCACGCTCGGCAACAAATGATAGTTTGCGAGCGACGGCGAGGAGCTCAGCGAGTCCACGATTGCGAGGCCCGCGGCCGGTCCGAACGCCATCGCAACCGCCACCGCGCGATTCAATTCCACCACCGGCGATGGCGAGATCGCAGCAAGCTCCAAATAGAGACCGGCGATCTGCGGCCAGTCGGTTTCCTCGGCAGTGTGCGCTCGCGCGTGACACGCGACGATCGCAGCCTGAAGCTGATAGGGACCGGACTCGCCGCCAAGCCTTTGCGCCCGATCGAGCGCGGCTAGGCCGCGGCGAATCAGAACGTGATCCCAAAGCGCGCGGTTCTGATCCAGGAGGAGGATGGGCTCTCCCGATGGCCCCCTGCGCGCCTGCGAGCGCGAAGCCTGGATCTCCATCAGTGCCACCAGTCCGTGGACTTCGGCTTCCTCGGGCGCGAGCTCGGCCACGATACGCCCCAGCCGCAAGGCGTCTTCGCACAATGCCGGTCGCATCCAGTCTTCGCCCGCCGTGGCCGAATAGCCTTCGTTGAAGATCAGGTAAATCACTTCCAGCACCGAAGCGAGGCGCGCGGCGAGCTCGGGACCGCGCGGGACTTCGAACGGAACCGCGGCATCGCTCAGCGCCCGCTTGGCCCGCACGATGCGCTGCGCGATGGTGGACTCCGATGCCAGGAACGCGCGCGCGATCTCCGCGGTCGTCAGTCCGCCGAGCAGACGCAGCGTGAGCGCCACGCGCGCTTCGGGCGAGAGAACCGGATGACAGGCGGTGAAGATGAGCCGCAACAGATCGTCTCCCACGGGATCGTCCATGGATGTTTCGAAATCCGGCGCCTTCCTCTGTCCGGCTTCGATCTCGCGCCCAAGTTCCTCCTGCTTGCGCTCGAATCGCTTGTTGCGCCGCAGGACATCGATGGCGCGATTCTTGGCCGCGGCCATCAGCCAGGCGCCGGGGTTGCGCGGCACGCCGGATGCGGGCCACTGCTCGAGCGCGGCGACGAGAGCGTCCTGCGCCAGTTCCTCCGCGATGCCGACGTCGCGCACGATGCGCGCCAGGCCCGCGATCAGCCGCGCCGACTCGATGCGCCAGACGGCGTCAATCGCTTTGTGCGCGTCGGCTTTGTGCGTCTCGGTAGCGGTGCTCACCGCTACCGATCACAGCATTAATCGGCTTTCCCGCGCAAGCCGGTGTTCCACTCATCGTATGCAAGCCCGGCTTCAGAAGCCGCCTCATGCACTTCCGGCGGGAACTCCGACATTTCGTGCACCTGGCGGATCTCGATGGTCTCGTCTTGGGGCGCCGGGCAGCGCTCGGCCCACTCGATGGCCTCTTCCTTGGATTTGACCTGAATCATCCAATATCCGCCGATGGTTTCCTTGGCCTCAATGAACGGGCCGTCGGTGACGTGCGGCTTTCCGCCGGAGAACGAGACGCGCGCGCCGGCTGACGGCGGATGCAGCCCGTTCAGCTCCAGCAGCACGCCGGCTTTTTGCAGGGTCTCGTTGTACTTCCCCATGGCCACGACGGCTTGGGGATCGGGCATCGTGCCGGGGGCGGCCTTTTCGTAGCCTTTGGGAATTACCAGCATCATGAATCGCATATAGAGTTGCTCCTTGGTTGAATTTAATCTCCGGGCCGGGGCTTAGTGTTTTTCCGGCGGAAATGCCGGTTGATCGTACATCTGGCGGATTTCGCTCTCGCCGTCGCCGGCGATCTTGAGGAAGCGCTTGGATAGTTCAATCGCCTCGGCCTTGGACTCCAAGCGCATGATGGCGAACCCAGCGATCAGTTCCTTGGTCTCGATGAACGGACCGTCCTTGACGGTGACCTTGCCTTCGGACTGTTTCACGCGCGCGCCGGTTGAGCTGCCCATCAGGCCGTCGGTGGCCAACAGGATGCCTTTTTGGGCCAGTTCACCGATAAATTTGCCCATCTCGGCCATTTCCTGCTGGCTCGGGGGCGCGCCGCCTTCCACCTTACTTGGGTCGGCGGGCTTGTAAATCATCATGAATCTCATAGGTCTTTCTCTCCTTTGGCTGCGGGATTTTTCCCGGCTCTACTGACGCGTCGAACAAGGGAGACCTAAATCGACAGGCTGGCACGAAACTTTTTTCGGCGGGCCAGGACCGGCTCCGACGCTACTTGCGGCCGCACGTAACTGTTAGACTTTGTTTTGGACACAAGAACGAAGATCGTCGAACGCGATGAAATCGTTGGCCGGCTGCAAAATCGCGAAGCACGCTGGATATGCGGGTATTTCGATCCACTGTTGGCCGAGCATGTGGAAAGGATCGCCCGCGCGCGCCAGCCGGGGCTCGCACTGGTGGTGGAAGTAATCAATCCGCCGCAGCCGCTGCTCGAGCAACGCGCCCGGGCCGAGTTAGTGGCGTCGTTGTCTCCGGTGGATTTCGTGGTGCTGGGGGAAAGCGGGATGGGCCAGGATGCTGATGTCTTCGATGCGGACATCAGGGGATGCTTCCTCGATCACGTGGTCGACCGGCACCGGCAGGAATCGGTTCAATGACCGCCCCGCGGATTTTAGTGGTGCGGCTGGGATCCATGGGTGATGTCATCGCGGCCCTGCCCGCCGTGGCGAGCCTGAAGCACAGTATCCCGCATTCGAAAATCACCTGGGCGATCGATCCGAAATGGAGCCTGTTGCTCGCAGGGAATCCGTACGTCGATTCGGTGGTGCATCTGGACCGGCGGCCGACGTTCACGGCACTGCGGCAGGCGTGGCGTGAGCTGCGCGCGGAGCGCTTCGATTTCGCGGTGGATTTCCAGGGGCTGGTGAAGTCGGCGATTGTCGCGACGCTGGCGCGGCCCGAGCGGATCTTCGGATTCAACGCTGA
>JASIGB010000934.1:0-3539 GCA_030045355.1 Bryobacteraceae bacterium | reverse complement strand
GCGCGCACTCCACGGCCGCGCCTGCTCCAGTTGCGCCGCCAAGCGAATTAACAGGTCCTCGCGAGCGTAAGCCGCTCCCAACTGCACGCCCACCGGCAAACCGGCCTCAGTCCAATGCAAAGGCAGGCTGATTGCAGGCTGCCCCGCCATGTTGAAAAATGCCGTGAACGGCCACCACAGCGCGGAGGATTTGATTCGGGCCGCGTCCATGGCCAGCGCGCCCAGTTTGGGCGTAACGATGCCCGTTGCAGGCGAAACGAGTATGTCGAAACCGCCGGCCCACCAGCCGGCGAACAGATGGGTGAACGCGTCCATATCTTCCAGCGCCGAAAGATAATCCGCGGCGCTGACACCGCGTGCACGATCCAGCCAATACAGTGTGTCCGGATCGAGATTATCCGCTCCGGCCTTCCGGTCTAACTTGCGCTCGAAGTATGCGAGCGCGGCGAGCAGGCGAACCGGCCAGATGCGATGAAAGATCGTTGCTGTAGCGGGCGCGTCGGCAACGGACGGATGCGCCACCTCCACGTGATGCCCCAACGATTCGAGCAGCCTTCCGGTCTGTTCGACGGCCCGCTCGCACTCCGCATCGAGCACGCCCTCGACGCCGGCCGGCAAGCGATTCCACAGGCCGATGCGGAGCTTTCCGGGATCGGCGCCCACTTCGCTCAAGTATGGGCGCGCGGGCGAGGGTGGCGGCATCGGATCGCCGGGCAGGGAACCTGACGCAAAATCCATGCAGCCGGCGAGGTCGCGAACCGTCCGTGTCTCGAAGCCTTGCACGCTGACGGGCGTGAGCCATTCGGTGGACGGCCACATACTGATGCGGCCG
This sequence comes from Bryobacteraceae bacterium, assembly GCA_030045355.1. Classification (GTDB taxonomy): domain Bacteria; phylum Acidobacteriota; class Terriglobia; order Bryobacterales; family Bryobacteraceae; genus Palsa-89. The sequence goes on along the minus strand of JASIGB010000934.1, from coordinate 2,707 downwards.
CGCGTCGGCTTCAATCCCACCAGCCCACACGCCGCGGCCGGAAGGCGGATCGATCCACCGCCGTCGCTGCCGTGCGCCACCGGAACCATCAGCGCCGCCACCGCCGCGCAAGATCCGCCGCTCGACCCGCCGGCGGTCCTGGTCAAGTCCCAAGGATTCCGCGTCGGTCCCCAGGCGGACGGCTCGGTGGTCGCGACCGCGCCGAACTCCGGCGTGTTGGTTCGGCCGAGATTGATGAATCCCGCAGCTTGAATGCGGCGTGCCAGTTCCGTGGTCGCGCTCGCGACGTAGCGGCTTTCCTTGAGAAATCGCGACCCGCAGGAATCCGGCTCGCCGGCCGTCGCGCACCCGAGATCCTTGGTGAGAAACGGAACGCCGCGAAAAGGACCATCCGGCAAGTGCGCCGACCGCGCCTCCTCGCGCGCTCTTTCGAACCGCTCCCACACCACTGCGTTCAATTGAGGATTGACGCGCTCGATTCGCTCGATCGCCGCGTCCACCAGCTCCACAGGCGTAGCCTCGCACCGTCGAACCAGTTCGGCCAGTGCGGTTGCATCGAGAGAGGTCACGTCAAAAGGTAGGCGGCGTGTTGATCCAGAGGATAATCGTCTCGCTCTTCCCGGGGTTTGCCCAGCTATGCTGCGTCTTGCTGCTGAAGTAAAAGCTGTCGCCAGCCCGAAGGTGGTACTGCTCGCCCGCCAGCACGATGTCCAGGCGGCCGCGCACCAGATAAAGGAACTCTTCGCCTTCGTGCGAGTAGGATTCTCCGCTGCCCGCGCCGGGAGCCACGCGAAACAAATGCGGCTCCATGGTGATCTTACCCGAAGCCAGCAGTTGCATCTGCACGCCGGGGCCGCCTTCCAGGCTCTTGCGATCCCGAGGCTTGACCAAGGGACCGGTGCCATCGATGGGGTGGAACAGATCGAGAATGTTCAGCCCGAAATACTGCGCCAGTCGCCGCATGATGCTGACCGATGCTCCGCTTTGCGAGCGCTCCAGGTTGCTCAGGAATCCGATGGATACGCCCACCGCGTTGGCGACCGTGGCCAGCGACTCGCCACGCTGCAAACGCAGCCTGCGGAACCGGGGACCGATGGAGGATTGCTGTTCGGCCTGCGCCGGAGCCCGATGATTGAGCAGTCCCTCCTGCTTCAGTTGGTGGAGAATCGCCGGCGCGTTGAGGCCTTGCACGCGGCGCAAATAGATGGCGCGGCGCAAGACCCGCAGGTCTTCATTGGTGTACAAGCGGTATTGGCTGCGGCTGCGCGCCGGCCGGGCCAGGCCCAGCTTTTCCCAGGAGCGCACCATGGACGCCGACACGCCCAGACGCTCGGCCACGGCGCCGACCTTGAGGGCCTCGCCCGGCTTTTTGGCGGAACGAGTCTGTTTTTTACCGCGCATGGCGCTTGAAGAATGGGAGGTAACCGAAGACTTGGGCAAGGATCGTCTCTACGTGGCCCCTGTTGGGCGCGATCATGAACCTCTGAGTATAGCAGCCGTCGCGCGCTTGCAATTGCATCGCGCATGCTTTTAGATTTATTGTAAGGTTCATCGGTTATGCACGACCTGGGAATGGATCGCCCCATCGCCCGCCGCGATTTTCTCAATGGCGTGGCGATCGGCGTGGGTGCGGGAGTTTCGGCGCTGGCCGTTTCGCGCGCTCAAGCGGCCCAGTCCGAGGACGATCCTCCGCTGCGCAGCGGGCTGCGCGGAAACTATCCCGAAGCGGTGTCTGAGTTCGATGCCATGCGCGAAGGCCGGTACGCCCGGTTTCCCGTCGCCGACGCCGAACTGCGCGAAGACTACGATCTGGTGATCGTCGGCGCGGGCATCTCCGGACTTTCGGCCGCCTACTTTTACCGCGCCGCGCTCGGGCCCGAGGCGAAAATTCTGATCCTCGATAATCACGACGATTTCGGCGGCCACGCCAAACGGAACGAGTTTCATTATCAGGACAAAACCTTCGTCAGCTTCGGCGGGACCATGGGCATCGAAACGCCCTATCCCTACAGCTATTGCGCCAAAGCCCTGATCCGCGATTTGGGCGTGGAGGTGGAGCGCAATCCGGAATTCCTGAATCACGACCTGGAGCGAAAATACGGGCTCGTGGCCGGTACGTTTTTCGATAAAGAGCATTTCGGCGAGGACCGGCTGGTGAAGGGCAATCCGCGCCTGCCGCAATTTTTTGCCCAGGCCCCGCTCTCCGACGCCGCCCGGCGCGACCTGGTCCGCCTGCACGGAAAAAATCCGGACTACTTGCCGGGGATGAGCGCCGCGGAGAAACGCGCCAAGCTCGAACGAATCAGCTACCAGGACTTCTTGCTCCACATCGCGAAAATGAGCCCGGACGCGCTGCCGTTCTTCATGGGCGCGGGCGGACGAAATAACAAGCGCGTCGACACTACGCCCGCGCTCGAAGCCGCCCGGCACGGCTTGGTCGGATTCAATGGCCTGGGCCTGGATCTGGAGCAGGAATTCAACGAAGCTTCCTACCTGTTTCATTTTCCGGATGGCAACGCGTCCATCGCGCGGCTGCTGGTGGGCAAGCTGATTCCCGGGGCCCTGCCTCCGCGACAGAGCATGGACACCATCGTCGAGGCGCGGCTCGCGTATGATCAGCTCGATCGCCCGGAGTCGAACATCCGCATTCGCCTGAGCAGTCCCGTGGTTCGGGTGGAACACGACGGCGCGCCGGATCGCTCTAGCG
>JASIGB010000933.1:0-6555 GCA_030045355.1 Bryobacteraceae bacterium | reverse complement strand
TTGTGAACGGCGGTAAGCGCGAGCAGGCTGGGGATGGGCGCGTATTCTTCGTCCATGCCGCGATCGGTGAGGATCAGCAGGCTGTAGCCCGACTTCACGGCCAGCGAAGCCCGGCGGCACAAGCCATCGAGGGCGCGCTCCAGCTCCTTTTCGCCGCCCGCCACACGGAACAACATGGGCAGCGTGTTGGCCAGCAGATCGCCGGTGGAGACGCGGCGCAGTTTTTCGAGATCGCGATTAGTGAGCAGCGGGTGCGGCAGCTTCAACAAGTGCGCCTGCCGCGGCGTCTCTTCGAGGATGTTGCGCTCGTGCCCGATATAGCTGGTGAGCGACATCACCAGCTCCTCGCGAATCGGATCGATGGCCGGGTTGGTCACCTGGGCGAACAGTTGCTTGAAATAATGGAACAGCAACTGCGGCTTATCGGAGAGGCACGCGAGCGGTGTGTCGGTGCCCATGGAACCGATGGGCTCTTCGCCCTTTTCGGCCATGGGGAGCATCAGGACACGCAGGTCTTCATCGGTGTAGCCGAAGGCGCGCTGGCGCATGACGATGCTCGAAAGCTCGGATTCATAGACGCGCGGCGGCTCCGGCAGATTGTCGAGCGTGATCTGATTCGTCTCCAGCCATTCGCCGTAGGGCTTGCGGCTCCACAAACGTTCCTTGATCTCTTCATCGGGGATGATGCGGCCCTCGGTAGTATCGACCAGCAGCATCTTGCCGGGCTGCAGACGGCCTTTGAACTTGACGTTTTCGGGCTCAACCGGAAGCACGCCGGTCTCAGAACCCAGCACCACCAGGCCATCATGCGTGACCAGATAGCGCGCCGGGCGCAATCCGTTGCGATCGAGCGTGGCGCCGATCACGCGCCCGTCGGTGAACGCGATGGCGGCCGGACCGTCCCAAGGCTCCATGATGGAGGCGTGATATTCGTAGAAGGCCTTCTTTTCCGCGCGCATGGTGGTGTCGGCGTCCCAGGCTTCCGGGATCAGCATCGCCATCACGTGCGGTAGGCTGCGGCCGGCCAGCGTCAAGAGCTCGACGGCATTATCGATGGAAGCGGAATCGCTGCCGCCGGGCGCGATCACCGGCCGGCATTTTTTCAGATCCTCGCCGAATAAGTCCGAGGCGATCACCTTCTCGCGCGCATTCATCCAGTTGATGTTGCCGCGGATGGTGTTGATTTCGCCGTTGTGGCAGAGATAGCGATAGGGGTGCGCGAGCTGCCAGGAGGGGAAGGTGTTGGTCGAGAAGCGTTGGTGCACCAGGGCGAGCGCGCTCCGGGTGTCAGGATCGCTTAAATCCTTGTAGAACTCCGAAATCTGATTCGCCAGCAGCAGGCCTTTGTAGACGATGGTGCGCGAAGACAGCGATGGAATATAGAAGAAGGTCTTGTCCGGCAGATCCGACGCCGCGATTTCCGCCTCGGCGCGTTTGCGAACCACGTAGAGCTTGCGCTCGAATTCGTCCTCGGAGATTCCAGCGGGCGCGCCGATGAAAATCTGCTCGATGTAAGGCTGGGAAGCGCGCGCCACGCGGCCTATGGCATCCACTTCCACAGGTGTGTCGCGCCAGCCGAGCACGCTCAAGCCTTCTTCGCGCGCGATCCGTTCCAGGATGCCTTCGGCGATGAGCCGGTGCGGCGGCTCCACGGGCAAAAACACCATGCCCACGCCATATTCGCCGGGCGCCGGCAGCGTGAAGCCGAGTTGCGCACATTCGCGGGCGAAAAACTTGTGCGGGAGTTGAATCAGGATTCCGGCGCCGTCACCGGTATTCGGATCGCAGCCGCACGCCCCGCGATGAGCCAGGTTGATGAGGATTTGTAGTCCCTTCTCGATGATGTCGTGGGACTGGATGCCTGCGATGTTGACCACGAAGCCAATGCCACAGGCGTCGTGTTCGTTGCGTGGGTCGTAGAGACCCTGCTCAACCGGGAGGCCGACCATGCCTGAGTATATCAGTACTAGGGCATTGTCGCAATATTAGTTATCAAGACATTTAACTTGACTGTACATTAGATTATCTAATAGTATGTATTCAGGCATGGACTTTGATCGGTTGAAGCTCTTCCGCGATGTAGCGCACACCCGCAGCATCAGCAAAGGCGCCGTCATGAATGGGATTAGCCAGTCCGCCGTCAGCCAATACTTGCAGGATCTGGAAGAGCAGATGGGCGTGACACTGTTGGATCGTGGCAATCGCCCACTAAAAGTCACCGAAGCGGGCAAGCTCTATCTGGAGATGTGCCGTGATATCTTAGGTCGGCGAGATGAATTTCAAGTAGCACTCGATCAACTGAAGGGCGCGGTGGAGGGCACCGTCCGGGTGGCTTCCATCTATTCCGTTGGCCTGTCGGAGCTCTCGCGGCTGGAGAAGGAGTTCGTCCGGCTGTACCCGCAGGCGCACATCGAAGTGGAATACCTGCGGCCGGAGAAGGTGTACGAAGCGGTGGCGACCGACCGGGCCGACCTCGGGCTGATGAGTTATCCGGAGCCCACACGAGAGGTGACGGTTCTTCCCTGGCGGCAGGAGCAGATGGCAGTGGCGGCGTCGCCGTATCATACGCTGGCCAAGCGCAGCGCCGTGCGGCCGGAGGAACTGGACGCGATGGACTTCATCGGCTTCGACGAGGACTTGCCGATTCGCCGGGATATCGACCGCTTTCTGCGCGAGCATCACGTGCACGTGAACGTGACGCTGCATTTCGACAACATCCAGATGATCAAGGAAGCGGTGGCGCATGGCTCGGGCGTAAGCATCATGCCTGCGCGCGTGATGGAGGAAGAGGTAGCGCAGGGACGGCTGGTGCCGATTCCGATCGAGGGTTTCGAGCTGTTCCGGCCGGTGGGCATCGTGCATCGCCGCAAGAAGCGCTTTCATCGCGCGGCGCAAGCGCTCCTGGAGATGCTTCAAGCGCCGGCGAGCTTTACGCCGTCGCTTTATGAAGCCTGAGCTTGTAGACTGCCGCTCCGACTGCGACCGTCAACGCGGCGAGGCCGGAAACAGCGGGCCGCAGGGTCACGCCCAGGATTGTCATCCATGCGCCCACGGCCACAAATAACGCGGGCACCAGCGGATAGGCGAAGCTCACCACGCCCAGCTTCTGCCAGCCGGGACGCCGGCGGAAGATGAACAACGATATGACCGAGAGCATAGCGAAGAAGTTCAGCAGCAGGCCGATGTAGAGCAGCAGATTGAGGAACGGGGTCGCGGTCATTAGAACCGCGCAGACGCCCTGGCAGAGGATCGCGATCACGGGCGCGTGCCAGCGGGAGTCCACTTTCGCCGCGACACTGAAAAACGCGCCGTTCTTGGCCATGGCGTAATAGACACGCGGGCCGATGGTGACTTCGGCATTCACGGTAGCGAGCAGCGAGAGTGCCATGGCGGCGGCGAAAATGCCAGCCACCGCGGGTCCGAAAAGATGCGTCGCCGCCAGCGCGCCCACGGCCACCACGCCCTTCATCGATTCCATCGGCATCGCATAGATGAACAGCACGTTCAACCCGATGAACAGCGCCGCCACTAGGCCCGTGCCATAAAACAATGACAACGGAAGGGTGCGCGAGGGCTGTTTCAACTCCTCGGCCACATAGGTCGCGGCGTTCCAGCCGCTGTACGCGACGTAAATGTAAAACAGGCTCACGAAAAATTGCGCGAACAGCGGCGTCGAGGAAGTGCGCAGAGCGGGCTCGGCGAAATTGTGCCAGCTCCCATCGCCGAAGGCAAATCCGAGCGCCAGAAACGCAAGGATAATCAGGACCTTCAAAGATGTGAGCACGTTTTGCACGCGCGCGGTGCGGCGGATGCCTAGGCAGTTCACCATGGTGAACAGCGCGATGATGGAGCCGGCCAGAATCTGTGCGCCGCCCAGCCTCAGCTCCCAGGCGCCGGATCCAGCGATCACGGGCGCCGCGTCCAATCGCAGATTGGGAAAAAAATGGCCCAAATAATCGGAAAATGCGAGGGCGGCGGCCGCGATGGGCGCGGAGAATCCGGCGAAAAAGGAGATCCAGCCGGTCATGAAGCCCCAGGTCGGCCCAAAGGCCTCCGTTAGATACACGTATTCGCCTCCGGAACTAGGGAAATTGACGCCTAATTCCGAATAGCAGAAGGCCCCGGCCAGCGCGCAGACGGCGCCCACGCCCCAAATCGAGAGCACCAGTTTCGCCGAGCCAAGCTGACCGGCAAGAAAACCGGACGTCGTGAGGATGCCGGTGCCGATCATGTTCGAGATGACAAGCGCCGTCGCGCTGCCGGTCCCGAGCTGGCGCAGGAGGCTGGTGACGCGTGTGCTCACGGAACAGTGACCTTCTCGGGAGCCTTGAAGAAAGCGCGCTCAAACAGTGTCAGAAATTCCTTGGCATCCGCGTCCACGGCGACCTGAGCATTGGGCCGGCCAGGAGTCGCGATGGTTCGTCCGTCCTGGGGCAGGCTTTGCGCGATCTCGATGTGCATGGGCACGGTCTTCACGATGCTCGGACGCAACAGAGCCGCTGCCGCCAGCGGGTCCCAGGCGTAGAAGATGCCCTGATCGATGGTTTCGCGGTCGGCTTCGAGCACTGCCGCTACGACAGCGCCTAGCGGCGAATGTTGCTTTTCCGCAAACTCGATCAGAAACTCGGAGTCGATCCTTACCTTGTTAGTCGCATCGAGGGCGATCAGGCGAATCGGCACGCCCGAACGGAAAACGATGCTCGCAGCTTGCGGGTCAATGTACATGTTCCACTCGGCAGTGCTGTTCTTGGTGTGAAACACGCCGCCGTCGGGAAGGTTGCCGGGAACATGGACCGCACCGCCCATGATGACGATTTCCGAGATGTGGCGGACGATCGAACGGTCATGCCGCAGGGCCTCGGCCAGGTTGGTCATCGGGCCGAGCGCGAGAATCTGCACGGGTTCGCGGGCGTTGCGCAAGTGATCGAGCAGATAGTCGGCGGCGCGTTTGGTCTTGGGTTTACGCAAGGCGGGCGGGAGCGGAACTCCAGGAAGATCGTCGGAAATCTTGCGCCATTCGGCGGGAAATTCATTATTGCCGCGCAGGGGATGGTCGCGCCCGGCGAACACCGGAACATCGTGGCGGCCGGCTAGGTCGAGCAGGCGGCCCATGTTGCGCGCTCCGGCGTCGACGTGCGCCATGCCGTTAACCACAGTGATGGCGTCAATGCGGACGCCGGGCTGCGAAAGGAGCAATGAGACGGCCATGATATCGTCCGAGCCAGCGTCGGTGTCGATAATGATGGGCTTGGATTGTGCGCTCAGGACGGCAGCAGACACAAAGAGGGCGGCGAGCCCCCGCACAGGATTCACACCTAGCTATTATGACGTTTTCGAGGTGAGCGCTTTGGGGTAAACCATGACGCCCGCTTCGGTGTCGCGGAAGATCTTGTGCAGGATCTGGTTGGTGGGGAGCTGGCCTTCGAGAAAATCCACGCCTTCGGCCGAGATGATGAAGCTGGAGCGGTCATCCTGGAGCACGAAGCGCTTGGCGCGCAGATACCAGAGCGCGAACAGCAGGCGCTCGCGCGGGAAGGCCATGATGTTTTCCATGTCCAGCAGCGAGAGCGCGGCGTAATCCGGATTCGCGCGGCGCTTGCTGTAGAGCAGGCAGAGCACGCCGATGCGGATCTTGGCCTCGGCATCGATGCCCTCGGTGAATTCCTTGCCGAGGAATATGGGCAACGGCCCCGCGGGATTCACCTCGAACTGCCGGTCATACTCGCGGCGCTTGGCGGGATCGCGCAGGACCTGATAGGCGTCCGTGAGCAGGCGGAAACGGTCCGCATCGCCGGTCTGCTGGTTATCGGGGTGATAGCGCGCAGCCATGATGCGGTACACGCGCTCGATGGTTTCGATTTCGGCCCGGGGATTGATCTGCAGCAGATCGTAATAGTTGATAGGTGAGACGGACATCCTGAGTAGTTATCGGCAGAATGGCGGTCGTGGCCATAGGGCTTTTCACCGGAGGTAGGATGGGCTGACGATGCCCGATCTGACCCAGCTTGATTCCACGACCTTGCGCGCGAAGTTCGGCGAGCCGCTGAACAGAGAGACATTCCGGACACCACAGGGATTCGAGCTAATCGTGGACTACGGCCCCAATGGTGAGGCGTGCCGGCTGGAAATGCCTGGCGAGCCGGAGTCGGGAATGCGGCAGTTTCTCGACGATCTGGTTCCTGAATCGATGCGCGGCAAGGAACTCAATCGCGGCTTTCATTGCGTCGGTGGAATGCGAATCCACCACGTGTTTTACGAGCACGTCTCCGTCTACGAAACAGATATCGGAGGGCGGGCCAGGACGCTTTCCGCGCAGTTCAGAATAGAAGGCTGCCAACCCTAACCGAGCTGCTGCAGCGCGCCTTCCAGCGCCTCGACGAAGAAATACTCGCCCCAGATCACGGATTCATCCACGCCCAGTTCCTTGGGCAAATGATAGACACCGCCCTTTAAGATCCCCTCCCACTTCTTGTCCTTCTTCGCCAAGTGATGCTCGCACAGCGAGCGCAGGATGCGCAGGGCGAGCGACCAATAATGGTGGCCTTTCACCGGATC
>JASIGB010000932.1:0-2657 GCA_030045355.1 Bryobacteraceae bacterium | reverse complement strand
ATTCAGTTCGGTTGAGGCGATGAATGCGGACGCTGCCGGGGTCGAAGTTGGCCGCGCTGGCTTTGTCGAGAGAATTCTCAAGATAGGTGGCAAAGGCGTTGACCTGCTCGAACGGGGGCTTGGGCGCCCCGGGCGGAGGCATCATGCCGCCGCGAAGTTTGCGAATGGCGCGTTCCCAGGTGAGGGCGTCGTGTTCGGGGTGGTTCAGGTCGGTAAGGTCGAAGGTGAGGTTGGCGGTCTTCAGCCGCGCGTTGTGGCAGGTGACGCAGTACTTGTTAACGAAGGCGCGGTTGGGGTTGGAGGCGTCGTCGGGTTTCTGGGAGGCTTGCTGGGGCGCGGCGGAGAGGGTGGCGGCCACCAGGAAAGCGAGCAGTAAGTTGCGCATTATCTTAAGACGCCGACCCTATTATATTCTGTTGCGCCGCGCGGAAGCGCTAGACAATCCCACCCAGTTCCCGCACGTGGGCCCAGAGCCCGCGGTAGGCGGTGTAGATGAAGATGTCGGGGTCGCCAGAGAGCTGACCTTCAAAGTCCTTCATCGCTTTTCCGGCGATCATGTCCTTCGCGCCGAGGCCGGACTTCATCAGCTTCACCAGATGGTCACGGAGTTTGGTGAGGGTATCGAGATTGGCCTGGAGGTCGGTCTTGGTCATGACGGCGCCGGAGCCAGGGATGATCTTGGTTTGATCGTCGGCAATGCGGAGCAGGGTGCGATGCGCCTCCAGCATGCCGCCCATCCAGCCGTCGCAGCGCCAGTCCAGCAGCGGCAGGCGGCGGGGCTGAACGGCGTCACCCGCGACCAGCACATTCGACTGCGTGAAGTGCACGTAGATGTCGCCGTCGGTGTGCGCCATCGGCATGAGCCCGTATTCGATTCGCTCGCCGGCGAAAGTGGTTTTGCCGGCAGCGTAAAAGGACTCGGTTGGACGGGCTTGTTTGGCGCGCGGCGGATAGGTTTTGTGCTCCCAGTCGTGGATGATCTCCTGCGTCATCCAGAGCTGGGTGCTCACGCTGGAGACGATTTTCGCGCCAGCGGCGGCCATGGCGTCGTTGCCGCCCGTGGATTCGAGATGCCAGTGCGTGTTGACGACCGTCTGTATCGGACCGTGAACTTTCAGGATCTCCTGCGCGTGGGCTGCGTCACCGCAATCGACCAGTAGGTTCCCTCCGTCGCCCGACAGCACAACGACATTGTTGCCGGCTCCGGTGATCAGAGTGATTTTGTCGGTGATTCGTGTGTCGGAAAGCGGACTGAGGTAAGAATCGGCGTCAGCCGCGCGCGAGAAGGCTAGTGCGGCGGCGCTGCCGGCAAGCATCTGGAGCAAACCGCGGCGGGGAAGCATCGCGCTCACATTGTATCGCCGCTGCGAGCTAGGAGTGCACCTTTCGCGGCGGCAGCCCTGTGGGGGTCCCGCACAATCCGCTCGGAGCAGCCCCCGAGAACCCGGTGTATATTGAATCTCCGGACCTCGAAAATTCCGATCCTCAGTTTCAAGGAGACGTGATGTTCCGTAGGACTGTGATTGCTTTTTTCAGCCTGACTGCCTGTCTGGTTGTCGCGTACCAAGTGGTTGCCCAGCAGGCGCCCGCCGCCGGCGCGCAACCCCCGGGAGCTCGCGGCCGCGGGGAAAGAGCTCCCGCCCCTCCCCCGCTGTTCTTTAAAGAGACCTGGCGGATTATGGGTGCACCTCATGCGATCACGCCGGGCGAGGTCGTCGTCACCAACCCCAACCTCGAACTCAAGATGTATGGGCCATCCGCAACGGCCTCGGATCCGAACCAGCGAATCTGGATATCAGGCCCTCCCGGTCCGGCCAACATCTGGACCGGGATGTGTACGACGCCGTTTGCGGCAACTCTGCGCGATAAGGACAACTACGTGGACCTGACCGGTCTGGCGAAAATCCGCTGGATTACTCGAGCGTCCGGTTTCCACGCGGTTCGGCCGCTGATTAAGCTGATGGATGGGACCTTTCTGGTTGGCGATCACGCGGATGCCTCCACCACCACATTTCTGGAAAGTGAATTCACGTTTGCCGGCTTGCGGTGGATGAAACTTGACATCGATCGGGTGGTGACCGTGGGCCGCTACGGACCGGTGGGCGAAGCTTCGAATTGGGCTGACCCGCCGGACCTCAGCAAAGTGGATGAGGTAGGGTTTGTCGATTTGATTCGTGGGAGCGGCCATGGCTCCGGCGGTTACGTGAATGTTGCCTCGTTTGAGGTGTATGGAATCCCGGTGAAGCGAAGCGGAGGGCACTGATCGACAGTCCGGCCGCGGACTTCACAGCGTTGCCGATCCAGAGGCCCACTGCGTAGAATCGTCGGCTAAACCAATATGACCGTCAGAGGTACGCGCGTAAATCACTGCCAGAACCCGACCGGATGGCTGGGACGGTGGGTTCTGCGAAGTATGAATTCGCGCCACTCCAAGGTTACAGATTGGGGTTTATCGCAGGCTTCGATAGGAAAGCAGGACATCATCCTGGATGTAGGGTGCGGCGGAGGCAGAACCGTTAGCAAGTTGGCTGCAATCGCCACTCAAGGCAAGGTCTATGGCATCGATCATTCGGCGGAGAGCGTGGCTATGGCCGTGCGAATGAACAAGCAGTGGATCGATCTTGCGCGCGTTGAGGTTCGAGAGGCGTCTGTCTCCC
>JASIGB010000931.1:0-6962 GCA_030045355.1 Bryobacteraceae bacterium | reverse complement strand
GACGTCGACTACGTCTGTCCGATGCTTTATCCTTCCGGCTTTCAATTCGGAATCCCCGGTTATCGAAAGGCAGCGGCGCATCCTTTCGAAATTGTAAAGTTATCGCTCGACAAGGCGTTTTCCCGAACGAACGTCGATAAAAGGCACTTCCGGCCGTGGCTACAGGCCTTCCGGGATTACGCGTTTGACCGGCGCGTTTACGGACCGCAGGAAATCCGCACTCAGATCCGAGCCGCCGAGGAATTCGGTTCCGACGGCTGGATGCTTTGGAATCCTCACAACGTATATCCAAGCGCCGGCTTTCGCCCGAAAAAGCCCTTCGCGCCGTCAGGCTGCTATGCGGATGGGCCATCGGATGCATACCTCGCCGGATGACGATTACCGGCGGTTGGCTAATTGCTCTTACAATCCATATGTGTCTCTAGCCGGTTAACTTTCTTGATTCGATCCCAGAAGATTCTGGCGGGCAGTGTGATGATACCGCAGGTTCTGGTCGAGAGAACGCACCTATCTTGCGAAAAAGTGCAATCAGCCGATGACTCTACTCGCACAAGCGCCGGTCACAGGTCATTGTTTTTGATATGTGGCGTGGTTGCGGTTCTCGCGAGCGGTCTGCTCGTCTATTCTCAAACCCAAGCTCTTGCCTGGGATGAAGGCTTTCACCTGTTAGCGGCGCAGTTGATCAAAGCCGGAAATAGGCCCTACTCGATTTTTGCTTTCCACAGACGCCACTGAACGCTTACTGGAACGTAGGCTGGATGCGAATCTTTGGTGAGAATTGGTGGACGGCCCATGCGCTCGCCGCATTGTTGACGGCGGGAGCTATCCTGCTGAGCGCCGATTTCGTGTTTCGCCGGTTTCGAATCGCTAGTTGGCGGCTGCCCGCGGCACTGAGCGCCGCCCTGATTATCGGGCTGAACGTACTGATTGTTAGATTCGGTACGGTGGGTCAGGCGTACGCGCTATGCCTGTTCCTGATAGTTGCCACGTTCCGCTTTTCGATCCTGGCTGTGGATCGGAAAGGTACCTTGTGGGCGGCCGCCGCTGGCTTTCTCGCAGCGGCCGCTGCTGGGTCCTCGCTTTTGACGGCATCGGTCGCTCTCGTACTGCTCCTGTGGATGTTGTCTTGGTTCTGAGCTCCTGGATTGACTCGTCGCACGCCTTGCTACTAGGTCTTCTTGCGCTCGCTGGCCTCGTGTTCGCCATCAAGAACGAATTGGATCGCCGCTGGCGGGCAGAGCTGTACTTATGTTACTGGCTGACTGAGCACTGCTCCTTCCTAACGCGGCGTACACCCCCGTCCGGCATGGAGTTGGCCGATTCTCAAAAGCTCACCTTTCCTCTGGCCTTCGCCGCATCGCTGTACATCTTGCCTAGAACGGAATTGGCTAAGCGCGTCCAAGCAGGAATGTTCAGTACTGTGCAGACCTGCAGCGACGAAGACGACGAGCGCCTCCAGGTTCTCGGCGTACCACCGCTCTATCGCCAGAAAGCTGACATCCATGGTTGCACCATATTTTGGGATAGAGTACCGACCGCATCCCAGAATAGCTGACCTCCTGGCAGCTCACATGCTCTTGATCTGATAGGCGAAAGATTATGCCTTGGGAGCCAATCCATAAGGACCCACGTTCCTGGAAGGTCCCGCCTAACCTTTCGTGCTACGAGAAAAGGTGTGCTGAGTTCTCTTGGGAAGCCATTCGGCGGGAGTTGGACGGGCTGCCCGACGGCCGAGGCTTGAACATCGCTCACGAAGCGGTCGATCGGCACGCCAACGGCTCGCTCCGTGATCATCTTGCTCTTCGCTGGTTGAGGAGTGACGGGAGAATCGAGGACTTCACCTACTGCGACCTGAAGGAGAAAACGAATCGCTTCGCGAATCTCCTTAAGCAACTCGGTATCGGCAAAGGGGATGCAGTTTTCGCTCTCGCCGGCCGCATCCCAGAAATTTACATCGCTGCGCTCGGCGCGCTAAAAAATGGCAGCGTATTCTGCCCGCTGTTTTCGGCCTTTGGCCCAGAGCCGCTTCGGCAACGACTCTCAAAAGGCGAAGCAAAAGTATTGGTCACCACTGCTCGGCTGTACAAGAAAAATGTAGCTCAATTACGCGCCGCGCTGCCGATGTTGAAACACGTGCTTCTGGCCGGCAGCGATGAAGATCAGGCCGAGGGCGTCTATTCGTTTTCGCGGCGCCTGGCGGCTGCATCCAGCGAGTTTACGATTCCTCCGACCGATCCCGAGCAACAAGCGTTGCTTCATTTCACCAGCGGTACCACCGGTACACCCAAGGGAGCGCTTCACGTTCATCAAGCTGTGCTCATGCACTACATGACCGGGAAGTACGTGTTGGACTTGCATCCTGACGACATCTTTTGGTGCACGGCGGACCCGGGCTGGGTCACCGGTACCTCGTACGGCATCATTGCTCCACTGGCACTGGGAGTGACCAACATTGTCGATGAAGCCGATTTCGACGCAGAACGCTGGTACCACATCCTGGAGCAGCAGCGAGTAAGCGTCTGGTATACCGCGCCTACCGCGATCCGCATGTTGATGCGGCTTCCCATGGAGCCGCGCCAGCAGTATGATTTGAGTCACCTGCGATTCATCGCCAGCGTGGGGGAGCCGCTGAATCCTGCCGCAGTCGTTTGGGGACAGCAAGCTCTGGGATTGCCGATTCACGACAACTGGTGGCAGACCGAGACGGGCGGCATCATGATCGCCAACTTCGCATCGATGGAGATCCGGCCAGGATCCATGGGCAAGCCGCTACCGGGGGTGGAGGCAGCAATCGTACGGCGCATCGATGAAAAGACCGTCGAGCCGATCGCTGAGCCAGGTGTCGAGGGTGAGCTTGCGCTGAAGCCCGGATGGCCGTCCATGTTCCGTGGTTATCTGCACGAAGAGGAGCGCTACCGGAAATCTTTCCAGAGCGGCTGGTACATCACCGGCGACCTTGCCAGGCGCGATGCGGATGGCTACTACGACTTCGTCGGGCGTGCGGACGACATTATCAAGACGGCGGGTCATATGGTAGGCCCCTTCGAGGTTGAGAGCGTGCTGATGGAGCATCCGGCCGTCGCGGAGGCCGGTGTTATCGGCAAGCCTGATCCCATCATCGGAGAGCTGGTGAAGGCTTTCGTATCACTCAAGCCTGGCTCACTGCCAAGCGAAGAATTGCGCCTCGACTTGCTTGGCTTCGCGCGCAAGAGGCTGGGATCGGTGGTAGCGCCGAAAGAGATCGAGTTTCAAAAAGCCCTGCCGCGGACGCGCAGTGGTAAGATCATGCGGCGGTTGCTCAAAATGCGCGAACTCGGGCTGCCCGAAGGCGACACTTCCACGTTGGAGTCCGTGACATGACCAATCCGACAGAAACCCAAGCACCGGCGCAGGTCGATCGCACGCACTTGATCGAGTGTCTTAGGCAGATGCTGCGGATTCGCCGGTTCGAAGAGCGCTGTGCAGAGCTGTACACCCAAACCAAGATCCGAGGCTTTTTGCATCTCTACAATGGCGAAGAAGCCGTGGCCGTTGGCGTGCTGCGGGCGCTTGGCCCTGACGATGCCATCGTAGCGACATATCGCGAGCACGGCCACGCGCTGGTTCGCGGAATCTCCGCTCGCTCGATCATGGCGGAGTTGTACGGCAAGCAGGAAGGCTGCAGCCGTGGACGCGGTGGTTCGATGCACCTGTTCGATGCGAAGACTCGTTTTTATGGCGGCAATGCCATTGTCGGCGGAGGTCTGCCCATCGCCGTCGGTCTGGCGCTTGCGGACAAGATGCGTGGGCAGCGCCGGATTAGCTCCTGCTTCTTCGGTGATGGAGCTGTCGCGGAGGGCGAGTTTCACGAATGCCTGAACCTTGCTGCGCTCTGGCGCTTGCCCGTATTGTTCGTGTGCGAGAACAACCTGTACGCGATGGGCACGCGGTTGGATCTGGCACAGTCGACGACTGACGTGACGAAGAAGGCAGCCGCGTATGGAATCGCTGCGGAGGCCGTGGATGGAATGGATGTTCTTGCCGTCGAAGCCGCGGCAGAGCGAGCAGTCACACAGATTCGCGCCGGAACGGGACCGGTCTTCCTAGAGTGCAAGACATATCGCTTTCGCGCACACTCGATGTACGATCCTGAACTTTATCGAAGCAAAGCGGAGGTCGAAGAGTGGAAGAAGCGCGATCCCATTTCGAACCTCGTATCTGTGTTGAAGCAGCAAGACGCCTTCAGCGACGCTGATCTCGAAGAGATCGAACGCGACGTCGCAAAAGAGCTTGAGGACGCGGTTGCTCACGCGGAAGCGGGAACTTGGGAACCGTTGGCCGAACTTGAGCGGTTCGTCTACAGCGATCGGAGGCAAGCATGAGCGCAGCGCCGGCGCAGATCACGTATCGCGACGCAATTCGCGAAGCGATTCGCGAGGCGATGCGGAAGGACGAGCACGTTTTCCTGATGGGCGAAGATGTTGGCCGTTACGGCGGATGCTTCGCGGTGAGCAAGGGACTGCTGGAGGAGTTTGGTCCCGAGCGGATTCGGGACACACCGATGTCGGAGTCGGCATTTGTAGGCGCGGGAATTGGCGCGGCGCTAGGTGGCATGCGGCCGATCGTCGAGATCATGACCGTCAACTTCAGCCTCCTCGCGCTGGACCAGATCATGAACAACGCCGCCACATTTCTGCATATGTCGGGCGGCCAGTTCAACGTCCCGATCGTGATTCGAATGGCAACCGGCGCGGGCAGGCAAGTAGCAGCGCAACACTCGCACAGTCTAGAAGGCTGGTTCGCGCACATTCCCGGAATCCGAATTCTGGCGCCCAGCACGCTCGAAGATGCGCGAGGAATGCTGGCGCCCGCACTGGAAGATCCAGATCCTGTGTTGATTTTCGAGCACGCTGGCCTCTACAACATGAAAGGGCAACTGCCGGCGGATGCCGGTCCTATGGATATCGACCGGGCGCGTGTGAGACGACCAGGCCGCGACGTCACAATCATTACTTACGGCGCGATGCTCTGGAAATGCCTCGAAGCAGCGGAGCAGTTAGCTAAGAGTGGCATGGAAGCAGAAGTGATCGACCTTCGGACGCTGCGTCCACTGGATGATGCAACTTTACTCGAGTCCCTCGGGCGGACACACCGTGCGCTGGTTGTGGACGAAGCATGGCGAAGCGGCGGGATCTCGGCCGAAATTAGCGCCCGCATCCAAGAAACGGCGTTTTACGATCTCGATGCGCCGGTGCAACGAGTTTGTGGAGTCGAAGTTCCCACCCCGTATCCGAAGCATCTCGAGGATGCTTCTTTCCCTCAGGTTCCAAAAATCGTCGGCGCTATCGAAGCCATGGTGCATGCGCATGGCTGAGTTCCACATGCCGAGCCTGGGCGCCGATATGGAAGAGGGCACGCTGATCGAGTGGAACGTGAAGCCCGGCGATCGCGTGAAGCGCGGCGACATCGTCGGCGTGGTGAGGACCGAAAAAGCAGACATCGAGGTTGAGGTTTATCGAGACGGCGTGATCGAGCAGCTCCTCGCTAAGGCGGGGGACACCCTGCCCGTCGGTGCCGTGCTGGCGGTGATTCGGGAAGAAGGCGAGGCACCTGCGCCGGCTCACGAAGAGATCCCGCCAACGCCACCGGCGCCCATACCCACGGCACCAGCGCCCACGCCAGTACCTTCGGTGGCACGGGTGCGGGCATCACCGCTGGCGCGCCGGGTGGCGGAGGAACTTAGCGTCGATCTGAGCGGCGTGCGGGGTACTGGCCCACACGGGGAGATCACCGAAATCGATGTCCAGCATGCCGCCGAGGCGCTGAAGAAAGCCCCCGCGGAAAAACCCGCGGTGCCTGAACTTCGAGCCGGTATCCGCCGCGCAATTGCCGCTGCCATGG
This sequence comes from Bryobacteraceae bacterium, assembly GCA_030045355.1. Lineage (GTDB taxonomy): Bacteria > Acidobacteriota > Terriglobia > Bryobacterales > Bryobacteraceae > Palsa-89. The sequence goes on along the minus strand of JASIGB010000931.1, from coordinate 1,082 downwards.
CGCGGTCGAATCGCGAAATCCCGCACTACTATCTCGAGACCAAGATCGACATGCAGCGGGCGCTGAAGTTTCTCGAAGCGGAGAATCAGAAGCGTACTGTAAAGGACAGGCTCTTGACCGTGATCCTACTCATCAAGGCCGTTGCCCGCGCGCTGCATGATGTGCCAGAACTGAACGCATATTGGGTCGACAATCAGCTTCAGCCGAAGGAAACAGTGCACGTCGGCTTTGCAATCTCGCTGAGGCAGGGCGGTTTGGTGGTTCCGGCAATCATGGATGCGGACCGGAAGAACCTGGATGAACTGATGCGGGCCTTACGGGACTTGATCACGCGGGCCCGTGCCGGCCGGTTGCGAAGTTCCGAGATCACCGACGGAACGGTGACCATCACGAACCTCGGTGACCTCGGAGTTGAGACCGTCCACGGTGTGATCTACCCGCCGCAGGTGGCGCTGATTGGCTTTGGGAGGATCATCGAATCGCCGTGGGCGGAGAACGGGATGCTCGGAATCCGGCCTGTCGTGAGTGCAACGCTGGCGGGCGATCATCGCGCCACGGATGGCCATCGCGGCGCACAGTTCCTAACCGCGCTGAATCAGCATCTGCAAGAACCAGAGAAGCTATGAGCGAGCCGGAGATCAGGGCTGCCGCGTTCAAGATCTTGCGAAAGATCGCTCCCGAAGCCAATCTTGATCAAATCCGCCCTGATGAGAACCTAAGGGACGCTCTGGACATCGATTCGTTCGACTTTCTGAACTTCGTGATCGGGCTGCATGAGGAGCTGAATGTCGAGATCCCTGAGTCTGACTACAGAAAGCTGAGGAATCTGGCCGAGCTGGTCCGCTATCTCTCCGATCGCCGGAAGTAGTTCGACGGAGGAGCGACGGCATCTCGGCGATCACACCCTCGCGCAACAGCTAAGATTGAACGCACGCCGGTAGGTCGGTTCACGCAGCCAGTCATAATGGCAAGTGCGATGGACGCTGTCATGCGGACTCAGCGCAAGCGCTGTAGGTCGCCAAAATACCGTCCTCGTAGTCTCAGCAACACATGCTCTGGTCTTGTTTAAATAACTGAGTCAT
>JASIGB010000930.1:0-3029 GCA_030045355.1 Bryobacteraceae bacterium | reverse complement strand
GACTCTGATCGATGGCCTGCGCGAAGCCGCACGCCTGGGTTTGCCTGTCGCGGTGCATGCCGAAAACCAGGAGACCACCCGAGGACTGGCGCGGAAAATCGGGGAGCAAGATCGCGGCAGCGTGCGGGCGTTTCTTGCTTCCCGGCCAGTGATCGCCGAACTCGAAGCGATCCAGCGCGCCACGCTCCTCGCTCGCGAGGCCGGCGCGAAACTGCATATCGTTCATGTGAGCACTGGACGCGGGGCTGCTTTAGCCGCGGAGGCGCGAGCCCAGGGCACGGACGTTTCCATCGAGACATGCCCGCACTATCTCTTCTTTACGGAAGAAGACGTGGAGCGGCTGGGCGCGGTCGCGAAATGCGCGCCGCCGCTGCGCAGCCGTGACTATCAGGATGAGCTGTGGGAGCAGTTGATGGAGGGAGCCGTCGATATTGTCGCGTCCGATCATTCGCCCGCATTGCCGGAGATGAAGGCCGGCGACTTCGGGCGCGCCTGGGGCGGAATCGCGGGAGTGCAGTCCACACTGGCAGTGCTGCTCGATCGAGGTCATCACTGCCGCCGTCTGCCCCTGGAGCGGATCGCGTTACTGGCTGCGCGCGAGCCAGCCCGCAGGTTCCGTATCGCCGGCAAGGGCAAGCTGGCAATCGGAGCCGACGCGGATCTGACGCTGGTGGATCTTTCGCGATCGGTTCGGCTGCAAGCTGCGCACTTGAAACAGCGTCACGCCTTAAGCCCCTACGTGGGGTCGGATTTTCGCGGCGCGGTGGCCCGCACCATCCGCCGGGGTGAGACCATATTTGATTCCGGGGAAATCGTGGCGCGGACGCGAGGGAAATTCGTGCGGCCCCAGCGCGGCTAAGAGCTTATGCAACATTTGGGACAGACGCGCAGCGCTTATCGCATCAATCACCTATTGCAAACGCCGGACACGTTTGTGCGCTCGCCGCTGCCCGGGATGGAGAAGGCTTCGGCGATTGTCCATGCGGCTCCGGCGCTCGGCGCTCGGTTCACGCAATACACCGTCGAATTCGAAGCCGGAGGATTGTTTGGCCCGGGACAGACGCAGCGGTTCGTATACGTGCTGGAAGGTGAAGTGGAGACGAACGGCGCGCGGTTGTCTCGCGGTGACTACGCGTACTTTCCGGCGGAATACGCTGCAACCATCTTTGCAAGCTCGCCCGCGCGAGCCGCGTTTATCGAAAAGGAGTATCAGCCGTTGCCCTTTGTTGCTGCGCCGGCATACTTCACAGGGCGCGAGACCGATGCTCCGGCCTCGCTTCTGAACGGCGATGAAGGACTGCTGGTGCGCGCCCTGGTTCCGGATCATCCTGCGTTCGATTTCGCCGTCAACGTGATGACTTACGCTCCCGGCGCGGCGCTACCGATGGTTGAGATCCACGTGATGGAGCATGGCCTGCTGATGCTGGAGGGCGGCGGCATTTACCGGCTCGGAGACCATTGGTATCCCGTTGCAGCGGGCGACTTCATCTGGATGGCGCCGTTTTGTCCACAGTGGTTCGGAGCGATCGGCAAAACGCCAGCGAAATATCTCATCTACAAAGACTGGAATCGCGCGCCATTGGATGGCCGGCGGTGAAGATTGAAGTCGATCGGCTCAGCGCGGAGCTGGACGCGCTCGGGGCCATCTCGCAGGAACCGGCGCCCGTGGTCACTCGCGTGGTCTTCACAAAAGCCGACCTCGAAGCTCGCGCCTACGTGAAGCAACTTTGCCGGGAAGCCGGTCTCACCCTGCGCGAGGATGCCATCGGCAACACCTTCGCGCGCTGGCTGGGCGAAGATACGGCGCTGGCGCCGGTGGCAACAGGCTCACACATCGATGCGATTCCCAACGCCGGCCGCTTCGACGGCACGGTGGGAGTGCTCGGCGGCTTGGAAGCGATTCGTGCGCTGGCACGGGCCGGGTTCCGGCCGAAACGGTCGATCGAACTCATCGTCTTCACTTCCGAAGAGCCGACGCGCTTTGGCATCGGATGCCTGGGCAGCCGGATGCTGGCCACTCCGCTCGCCACCAATTCCGTGGCCGCACGGACGGATCGCGGCGATGTCTCAGTCGACCATGCGCGCCGGGCGGCGGGTTTCGAAGGCCCGCTCGCGTCGGTTCGGCTGGACGAGGGACATTACTCGAGCTTCGTGGAGTTGCACATTGAACAGGGGCCACTTCTCGAGCAGCGCAACGTTCCGATCGGCGTGGTCACCGCGATTGCGGCGCCCGCCGGTTTTGAGGTCAGGATCCAAGGCGAGGGCGGACACGCCGGCGCGGTGTTGATGCCGGACCGTCACGATGCGTTTCTCGCCGGAGCCGAGATCGCGCTCGCAGTGGAAAAGGCCGTGCAATCCAGCGGATCCCCGGACACAGTTGGAACCGTCGGCATCTGCGAGGTCTTCCCCGGCGCCGTGAACAGTATCCCGAGCCGGGTTCGTATGACGATTGACCTGCGCGATATCGACGAAGCGCGGCGTGACACGGCGCTCGATCGGATCACGGAAGCATTCCAGAAAATCGCGCGACGGCGCCGCGTCGAAGCGGAATTGGAGCAGATCAATTCCGATCCGCCCGCGCACTGCGACCCGCGCGTCGTAAACACGGTGATCCAGGCCTGTCAGACGCATCGCCTTGCGTTCGAGCGCATGATCAGCCGCGCGTATCATGATTCGTTATTTATGTCGCGCATCGCGCCGACCGGCATGATTTTCATTCCCTGCCGGCGCGGTGTGAGCCATCGGCCGGACGAATACGCTTCGCCCGAGGCCATCGCGAATGGTGCGCTGGTTCTTGCCGAAACTCTGGCGCAACTCTCCGCTGAATAAGCGCTGGCTTCGGCCTGGCCACGTTCGAATTCTCGCCCGCCGTCCTGGCCTCTAGCGGCCACGCGATCGCGATCAATCTGGATGGCACACTGGCCGCGCCCGCCGGCTCGGCACAGCGATCCCATCCGCCCATTCCGCTAGAGATTCAACTCGGCGGAATCACCCTTGCCGGTATTCCACACGCGAGCCGATTCCAGCCA
>JASIGB010000929.1:0-4479 GCA_030045355.1 Bryobacteraceae bacterium | reverse complement strand
CGCGTGGTTTTATTTCTACCCGATCCGCGGCCGGGAAATCCAACCCCGCCTCCCGGATAGCCGCCACCGGGATACGTGCCCGGTGGGGATTGGCCGAATTGGGCAAAAAGTGGAACGGCGGTCAAGCCGAATGTAGCGCCGTATATAGCAGCGGCGAGCAGAAACGCGGGCTTCATGCGTCCTCCTGGTTACCGGAGTTCATCGATTTCCGGAGAAGTTCCTCTATAGACGAAATACCACGACCGATAGGTACAGTGGGAAACCGGTGTTGGAGCAGGCTCCAAAAGCAGGGGAACAACGGCCAAGCCACTGGTGTCTAAGCGGTAATAGAGGCCGCCCATGGAACCGAGGACTTCACAACCAGCGGAAAGTCACAAGACCCGCCCATCCCGGTTGATCGGAAACATACTCGCCTGGATACTGACCATTTTCTTGCTGATCGCGTTCGTGTCCGCCGGTGGCGCCAAGCTGATCAATAGTCCGGCCATGGTGCGAGAGTTCGCTCAGATCGGGCTGGGCCAATGGTTTCGGTATTTCACCGGCATTCTCGAAGTCAGCGGCGCAATCGGATTGCTGATCCCCGGCTACCGTTTTTGGGCCGCGCTTCAGATTGCCGCGGTCATGGTTGGAGCAACCCTTGCCAACCTGACCGTTCTGCACTTGCCAGCCCTGGCACCCGTTACAGCTGTTCTCCTGTCGCTAGCTCTTGCCTTGGCGTGGCTCCGGCGCCCGTTGTTCGGGCGAAAGCAAGAGCTCGCCCCGCAGATGCCCGTCTAAGCGAAACTATCGTCTATCCCTGCACCCGCTTCTCCTTGCCCCCCCAAAACTGCTCTCTCAAGATGAGCTTCCGGATCTTGCCGGTGCCGGTCTTGGGCAGGGCTTCTTCACGGAAGCTGATAATTTTTGGCAGCTTGAATTTGCCCAGCCGCGCGCGCAGGAATTCGAGCAATTCATCCGCTGTGAGCGTGGAGCCCGGTTTCCGCACGACAATGGCGGCCGGGACTTCGCCCCAAGCTTCATCGGGCGCGGACACGACGGCACACTCGAAGACCTCCGGGTGCGCGAAGATAGCCTTCTCCACTTCAATGGACGAGATGTTCTCGCCGCCGCTGATGATGATCTCCTTCTTGCGGTCCACGATGTGGATGAAGCTCTCGTCGTCCCACACGGCCATGTCGCCGGTGTGAAACCAGTGGCCCGTCATCACCGCGGCGGTAGCCTCCGGTTCGCGGTAGTAACCCTCCATGACGTGATCGCCGCACGTGACGATTTCCCCAATGGTCTGCATGTCGCGCGGCACGTCGTGCATCTCCGCATCCACCACGCGCACTTGCATCCCGATCACCGGCCAACCCGCCATTGCGCGGCGGCGATAGCGCTCGGCGTCGGAGGAGTAGGTGAGCCCGGGCTTCGAGCCGGAGAAAGTCAGCAGCGGAGCGGTCTCGGTGAGGCCGTAGCCTGAGTATACGTCGCAATGGAAGGCCTTTTCCATGCGTTCGATCAGCTCGGGCGACGATGCCGCACCGCCCACGCAGATGTTGCGCAGGCTTGAAACATCCGCGGAGGCGAGCTCGGGACAATTCAGCAGCGCATTGGCCATGGTGGGCACCACCGCCATGTCGGTGGCGCGATGCGCTTGGATCAGTTTGAAAACGGTCACGGGCTCGAAGCGCCGCACCATGATCTGTTTGGTCCCGAGCAGCGTGGAGGCCTGCGGCCGGCCCCAGCCGTTGGCATGGAACAACGGAATCGTGTGCAGATCGACGATGGTTTCCGGTTCACGATATATGGCCGCCACGGCTAAGGCATGCAGGTACAGTGTCCGGTGCGCCAGCATCACGCCCTTCGGCGCGCCGGTGCTGCCGCTGGTATAGAACAGCTCGGCGATGGAATTTTCGTCGATCTCAAAGACGTCGGTGCGCCCGGTTTTTCCCTGAGCCAGCAACTCTTCATAGGTCAAGTCGGCGTGACTCGAAGACCCCTCCTCCAGCGCGACGAATCGCTCCACACCCGGGCACACAGGTTTGAGCTGTTCCACCAGGGGCGCGAAATCGTTTTCGAACAGCAACATCCGCGCGCCGGAATGATTCAGGATGTTCTTGAGCTCCAGCGGTGACAGCCGCACGTTCAGCGGCATCACGATGGCTCGCGCCAGCACTACGCCGTAGTAGCCTTCGAGCAACTGGTGGGTGTTGAAGCTGAGATACGCGACGCGGTCGCCCGGCTGGATGCCCAGTTTCCCGAGCGCGGACGCCAGTTGCTCGCATCGCTCGCCGAACTCGGCGTAAGTGAACTGCCGGTCGAGGGAAACAATTCCGATTTTGTCGGGGAACACATCCACGGCGCGGTGGAGACACCGGATCGGCGTCAGCGGGACAAACATGGCTGAAATTGTATTCTACCTGCCGCGCGGGCCTGCTACCATCGGATTTCCTTGCGTCTCGGCCTGCACACGTCCATCGCGAAATCACTTGAAAACGCCGCGCTCAAGGCCGCGGAGGTGGGCGCCAACACGTTCCAGATTTTCTCCGCCAGCCCGCGCATGTGGCGGGCAACGCCACCGGCGCCCAGTGCCGTCAAATTGCTCCAACGTGCCCGCGAGCGCTACGATCTTTTTCCGCTCGTGATTCACGACAACTATTTGATCAACCTCGCTTCTTGCAGCGAGACGCTGCGCCTGCAGTCCACGGCCGCGTTTCGCGGGGAAATCGAGCGGGCGCTGGCCATCGGAGCCGAATATCTGGTGGCGCACCCCGGCAATTGCAAGGGACATTCGGTGGAACAGGGCATCTACGCCGTCATTCGGTCGTTGGCCGAAGCGGCGCAGGGTTTGGATACGAGAAATCTCACGGTGCTGCTCGAAAACACCGCCGGATCGGGCGCGGCGTTAGGCAGCCGCTTCGAGGAGCTGGGCATCATGCGCCGGTTCGCCGCCGAGCTCACCGATCTCCAGGTCGGCTTCTGCATCGACACCTGCCATTGCCTGGCGTCTGGCTACGACCTAAGCTCCGCGGCCGGCCTAAGGCACACCGTGGCGGAAATCGATCGCACGCTGGGCATCGAAAATGTTCGCGTGATCCACGCCAACGACTCGAAAGCGCCTCTCGGATCGCACGTCGACCGGCACGAGCACATCGGGCAAGGTTTTATCGGCGAAGCGGGATTTCGCCGCATCCTCAATCACCCGATGCTGCGCCCGAAAGCATTCATTCTGGAGACTCCGATGGACGATCCGGGCGACGAACAGCGCAACATGGATATGCTGCGCAAGCTGTGCCGGCGGAAGGTGGGGTAAGCTGGAAGTGCACAGAATGACGAGAGTTGAAAGCATTGAGAGCCAAGTGAAGCAGCTCACGGCTGAAGAACTGCGGACATTTCGGGACTGGTTCGCCGATTACTGTTCGAATGATCCGGAGTTCGCCGAAAAAATGGCCAAGGTCGAAGAGATCGCCGGCCGGTATCGCAACACGCTCCGCGCCCTTTCCGAGTGAACGAACCCCGCTGGATAGGCTCGCGCGTTGCGCATGCAATCCACGCGCGGATGCTTGAACTTTTTGGTGGCGCGCCTGGTGTACGCGATGACGGGCTGCTAGAGTCGGCGCTGGCACGTCTCAGGCAATTGTTCAGCTATGCGGAATCCCCCAGCTCGGTCCAAATGGCCGCTTTCTACATTGTTGGGATCGTTCGGAATCATCCCTTCGTAGACGGCAACAAGCGTACCGGTTTTATGACCGGCGTGCTTTTCCTGGAGACGAACGGATGTCGCTTCACGGCCGCGCAGGAGGACGCCACGCGGGCCATTCTGGATCTGGCCGCCGGAGTTCTCGACGAGAACGCCTTTGCATCCTGGCTGAGCCGGCATGTGAAATGCGGGTAAGCCTGAGCGGGCGCCATATAGGCCTCTCAATCCGAAATCGCCAGCTCACCCGGCACGATGGGCCGCGTCCTCGGCAGAACTCCGCGCGCGGCCAGAACGCCGCAGAACGCGAGCAATCCGGTGAAGACCGCGAGCTTCACCGCATCGGCCGCTCGCGCGTGCGGCAGCAACTTCCACAAAATTCCAAGCACCGGCTGGGCGATGCAGGACGCCCACACGGCGCCGTAGAAATAGCGCCGCTCATGGCCTTCACCCTGGGTGGAGGCTTTCACGCGCGGCAGCCAACCCATCGCGCCCAGCGCCCAAAGCACGGCCGCTAGCGGGAAATAGCCGTACTCGTAGATCTGCTTCAGCCGCCATTCGCCCGTGGCCACGGCCACCGCGAGCCCCAGGCAATTCAGCACCGCGAACGTGATCACGATACTCCAGGCGAACGTATAACAGATGCGGCGATACAGCGGATTGGGCTTGTCTTCGATGAAACGGATGATATAGGGCCGCGGTTCGACCCCCGGTAATTGCCCGCGCAACGCCGCCAGGCCCGTTCCCAGGATCACCAGGGCGAGCCAGATCAATTCCCCCCGGTCGAACCCGTGCTCGAA
>JASIGB010000928.1:0-3712 GCA_030045355.1 Bryobacteraceae bacterium | reverse complement strand
TTGTTGCATGTACGCCTGATCCAGCGCGTCGCCCTGCACCGCTCGGACACCGCGCATGTCGTTCCACTGGCGGTCCGATTGTTCCCCGCCGAGCCGGTACCAGACCAGTTTTGCGAGGATGGTATCTTCGGCGCTCGCGACTGGACAGCGGATGGTCAGTCCGTCCGCAATCGGAACATTTTCAATTTTGCTGCGCTCAATCCGGGTCTCGGCGAAACGATTTCCCGCAGCAGGAAAGATGTCAAATGTCGCGGCCGTTCCGATGTGAATGACGTTAAACTGTCCATGCCGAAGCGCCTCTCGCATCGTCTCCGGGTCGGCATAGAAAGCGTTACCCAGACGGAGGGCGAATGGCGGGATATGTTCCTCTTCGATGTCGGCGATGATGTCGATATCGTTGGTGTATCGATAGATGCCGCGCATAGAACTCGCCACGGAGCCGCCCACCATGTGCCGGATGCCGGACCGGCTGAGCGCGTCAAGCAACTGTTGAAACGGATGCGTCATTCGGGCTCTTGGGGCGCTCCGGATACCAGCCGTAGACGCGCAACATCGTCTCCCGGTCCAGGCGATGGGCAATCACCCGCAGAAAGATTTCGCGGTCGTCAGCGTCCGGGTGGAGCCTGCGCTCCTGCGCCTCAGTGAGCTGATGAATGAAGCGATTCTGCTCAAACACCGCCTGGAGCTTCTCGGCCGGCGTCAGCCTCCGCTGGCACTCGATAAACACCTTCAGCGCTTTGGGATCGGTATCGGAATACCAGTCGTGCTTTTGCATTTTACAGCAGCGATTTTACGAAGCTCACCAATTGCGGGTCCATCCAGGAGATGGCTTGGCCGTCACGCTCGGGCAGGCCGGCGAATTTGCGGACCACTTTGCCGTTGCGATCGATAATATAGCTTTCGGGAAGTTTGTAGGTGCCGTAGCGGTAGCTGATGTTCTCGTCGGGATCGCGCGCGATGGGGTATGAGATGTCGAAGCGCTTCACGAAATTCTCGTATCCTTGCTGGTTGCGGTCGACGCTCACGCCCAGCACCACAATCCCCGAGCTTTTCAATGTTCTGGCGAATTCGTTGAGCGAAGGCTCCTCTTCCACGCAGGGTGGGCACCAGCTCGCCCAAAAATTAAGCACCAGGACCTTGCCGCCGAAATTGCGCGGCGAGATCTGGTCGCCCGCGCTGGTGGTGATGGTGAAGTTGGGCGCGGTGTCGCCGGGCGTGACGATATGGTCCTGCATGGACCACACGACAATCCAGCCCAGCGCCACGAGCAGCGCCGCGATCGCGCCTTTGATCATCAGATCTACTTTGGATTGAGTCATTTCAGTAATGGTTTCCGGGGCTTCTTCTATAATATTAGAGTATCCTACAAGCCTGCTTCTGCATCCGATAAAAGGATTATGTTTCTTACTCGCCGGGCCGAATTCTCCGCTTCGCACGTCTGCGCCCAGGCCGCGCTTTCGCCGGAGCAGAATCGCGAGATCTATGGCGCCGCCGCGAATCCGAGCGGCCACGGGCACAATTACATCCTGGAAGTGACGCTCGAAGGCGATCCGGACCCGGAAACCGGCATGGTATTCGATTTGAAGCGGCTGAAGGAACTCATCCAGCAGACGGTGATCGAGCCCATGGATCACCGCTTCTTGAATTACGAGGTGCCGCCGTTCGACAAAATGGTTCCCACCACCGAAAACGTGGCCGCGGAAATCTGGCGGCGCCTGGAGCCGTATTTCGAAGGCGGACGCGCGCGGCTGAACAATGTGCGCTTGTATGAAACCGAAGACATGTACGTGGATTACGGTGGACCGGGCGAGGAGGCCTTACGATAATGCGCGTCACCCGCCGCTATCGGTTCGCCGCGTCGCACCGGCTGCATTCGCCCGCCTTCACCGAGGACGAGAATCGCGAGCTGTACGGCAAGTGCAGCAATCCTTACGGGCACGGTCATGATTACGTGCTGGACGTGACGGCCGAGGGGCCCATCGGCTCTGCGACTGGACACGTGGTGCATGTTCCCACGCTCGACCGCTTGGTTTCCGAACAAGTGCTGCGTGATTTCGACCATCGCTACCTGAACGCGGACGTCGGCGAATTTCAGCGCGCGATCCCGACGTCGGAGAACATCATACGGGTGATCGAGGATCGGCTGGAGACGCGCTGGCGCGAGGCGTTCCCGGGGGAATGGCCGCGCCTCAAAGGAATTCGGCTGCGCGAGACCAAGCGAAACGTATTCGAATTGAAGCCTGAGATCAAGACCCGAGATTAACAGATGAAGAGCAAACCATCCGCGGTAAAAATCATGCCATCAGCGCCCAACGACGAGTCCATCACGGACCTGATGCAGAAGCTGTTGCTGAAGATCGGCGAGAATCCCGAGCGTCCGGGGTTGGTCCGCACGCCGCAGCGCGCCGATAAGGCTCTGCGTTTTCTCACCAGCGGCTACGAGATGGATATCGAGAGCATCGTCAACGGCGCGATTTTCGAAGAACCCTGCGACGAGATGGTAGTGGTGAAGGATATCGAATTTTACAGCATGTGCGAGCACCACCTGCTGCCGTTTTTCGGCACCATGCACGTGGCGTATTTGCCGAACAACCGGGTGATCGGGTTGAGCAAGATCCCGCGCATCGTGGACATGTTCGCGCGCCGGCTGCAATTACAGGAGCGCCTGACGCACGAGGTGGCCGATACGCTGCAGGAGGTCCTGCGGCCCAAGGGCGTGGGCGTGATCTGCGAAGCGCGGCACTTCTGCATGATGATGCGCGGCGTAGAAAAGCAGCATTCAGGCACCGTGACGAGCGCCATGCTGGGCGGTTTTCGCGAGCGCAAGTCCACGCGCGATGAGTTTTTATCGCTGGTTTCGGCGCGCAATCATCCGTTTTATTGATCGACTGTTACTTGCTGAAGGTCCAGAATTCCGTGTTACCGGTGATTGCGACGAACAGAAAGGGCGACACCAAGGATGAACACGCACAAGCGCCCGCAACGATTGAGTTCATGGCTCGGCGGTTCCGTTCGGGAAAACGCGCGCGGCATCATGTAAACGGTTCTCCGGAACAGCGCGGCAAGACAAAGAAACAGCCCGCATAAAAGGAAAAAGGCACGTGCCAACCAGTCCACGAACTCAGTCTAACGGCATCGGGACCGTGGCGTACGCACTCTGGCGTGCCGCGTTCACATTCGTGTGGATGCGTGGCGTTCCCTTGGCACGTGTCGAGACGAGTCTCGACACGGCACGCTGAAGCGTGCGCCACAGGTAACCCGGGCAATCAGTGGGCTACAATCGATTTGAATGATTGAGAACTTTCGCGACTTCCAGGCCGGGCCCGATCCGTTCGGGCGGATGTGGCAGGTGTATTTTCGATGGCTGCAGACCGGCATCTCGATCCGCCACGCCGACACGGTTGACGTGAAGTTCGCCATCGGCGCGCAGGGCGAGGCGTTCGAGGAGCGCGTGATCGCCATGCCGCATCCGGCACTGCTCGCGGCCAGCGCCAAGATGGGCCATCCGCTCACCGATTCCTGGTGCCTCAAGCTAGCCGCCTTGCATTTGCAGCATATGCTTGAAAGCGGCGAGGACATGGAGAAGACGCTGGTGACGATGAGCGAGCATGAAATCGAGCAACACGCTCACCAACTAGCCGAATCGCTAGCCGCGACGACAAAGTAGTTGTCTCCAGATCACCTCTTCGTTTACGGGACGCTGCGAACCGGC
>JASIGB010000927.1:0-3330 GCA_030045355.1 Bryobacteraceae bacterium | reverse complement strand
GCGTGCTGGTCATTGCCGGCGGCGACAAGCTCGCCGAGGCGCGCGCCGCCGGCGCCGATTTCGTGGGCGGCGAGGACATGGTGGCCAAGATCCAAGGCGAGAACTGGACGGATTTCGACGCCGTGATCGCGACGCCGGACATGATGCGCTCAGTGGGACGCCTGGGAAAAGTGCTCGGCCCGCGTGGGCTGATGCCGAATCCCAAGACTGGGACCGTGACCACCGACATCTCTCAGGCGGTGAAGGAAGTGAAGGCCGGCAAGGTGGAATTTCGCGTCGATAAAACCGGCGTGATTCACGTGCCTATCGGCAAGGTAAGTTTCAACACCGTGAAGCTGACCGAGAATGCCGACAGCCTGATCCAGGCGGTGCTCAAGGCCAAGCCTGCGGCGGCCAAGGGTAAGTACGTCAAAAGCGCGACCATCTGCTCCACCATGGGCCCGGGCGTCCACCTGGACGTGACGGTGTTCAACGCCAAGCAGGCCTGACGCGGAGTCCTGAGGAACATCATGAAAAAGAAGTCGGACAAAGAGAAAGATCTGGAAGCGCTGAAGAAGGATTTCGAGAAGGCGCAGAACATCTTCGTCACCGGGTTTGAAAAACTCACGGTGCAGCAGGACTTCGATCTGCGTAAGGCGGTGCGCGGCGCGGGCGGCAATTATAAGGTTGTCAAGAACAACCTGGCCGAGAAGGCGTCGCAGGGTACGCCGGCCGAGGACATCATGAGCAAGCTCGCCGGGATGACCTCGATGGCCTATACCAGCAAGGATCCGGTGGCGCTGGCGAAGGCGCTGACGTCCTACGCCAAGAATAATCCGACATTCACATTTAAGGCAGGGCTGGTGGAGGGCCGTGCGATCGACGTACGGTCGATCCAGGATCTGGCGAACCTGCCCTCGCGCGAAGAGATTTTGGCGAAAGTTCTTTTCCTGATTCAGGCATCGGCGCAGCGGTTGGTCACTTCGATCAACGGCGTGGGCAGGAACCTGGCGGTAGTGCTCGACCAGGCGGCGAAGGAAAACAAGTTCTCACAATAAGCAGATTTGGGCTTATTCAGTTTCGAACAAGGGAGTAAGAAAGAGAAGATCATGGCGGACATTAACGCGATTGCGGAACAGATTCAAGGGCTGACGCTGCTCGAAGCATCGCAGCTCGTCAAATTGCTGGAAGAGAAGCTGGGCGTATCGGCGGCGGCCGCGGCGGTGGCGGCGGCTCCGGCGGGCGGCGGTGGAGCGGCGGCGGCTCCCGCGGCCGAAGAGAAGACCGAATTTAACGTGATCCTGACCGCGGCCGGCGCGAACAAGATCAACGTGATTAAAGCGGTTCGTGAAGTCACCAACCTGGGGCTCAAGGAAGCCAAGGATCTGGTGGACGGCGCGCCCAAGCCGATCAAAGAGGGCGTCAATAAAGAGGAAGCCGAGGCGATTCGGAAGAAGTTCACCGACGCCGGTGCGACGGTCGAAGTCAAATAACAACGCGCTGGTCGTTACAGCGCTGTAAGTGATTGGAATGACTCGACATGGGCTGGCCGCTTGGCGCTGCCAGCACGGGGCGGGCCATTCTTGGCTAGGGCCGATTTGACGAAGGTCGGATCGGTCTGATAAATTAGAGTTGTTGCTGGCCGGAGACCGACCCGGATTCTTGCTCTTGTGAACCAAACATCTTTTGGTTTTGGTGTGCCTGCTCCTGAGGCAGGTACACGGCTTTGCTATGCGCATTTTTGCCCTGCTCTATTTCCGCCCGCAGGGCGTGTACGGCCACGGTCTTCCGGTTCTTTCGTGTTCCGCGCGTCCCGATCTTCCCCGCAGGCTTCCGGCTCCCGACCAGGGCCGAGGCATCCGTAAGCGAAGGCGGGAAGCGGGCGGCGGTGAGTTTTTCTTCGATGTTTGTTCTTGGATGATCGTTCCTAAGAATCGCAAGACCATCGGCCCTGAGGAGTAATAATGGAAAATCTGGTTAACGGTGCAACGCGCGAGCGAACGGATTTCTCACGCATCAAGACCTCCATCCCGATCCCTAATCTGATCGAAGTTCAGAAGAAATCATACGAGCGGTTTTTGCAGATGGACCTGCTTCCCGGGGAGCGGGAAGATACCGGCCTGCAAAGCGTGTTCAACTCGGTGTTTCCCATCTCGGATTTCCGGGGCTTGAGCCAACTCGAGTTCGTCGATTACGCCATCGGGAACTGGGAGTGCAAGTGCGGCAACCTGAAGGGGCTGCACCACCTGCGCTCCACTTGCCGCAATCCTAGCTGCGGCGCCACCATCAAAACCGATCCGTTCCACGTGGGCGACGTGCTATGCCACCGCTGCGGAACGTTCAACAAGAATATCGTCACCTTCTGCAATCGCTGCGGCGACCCGGTGGGCTTGCAGTTGAAGTACGACGTAGCCGAATGCGAAGAGCGCGGCATGACGTACGCGGCGCCGCTCAAAGTGACCATCCGGCTGACGGTTTACGACAAGGACCAGGAAACCGGCGCCAAGACGGTCCGCGACATCAAGGAGCAAGAGGTTTTCTTCGGCGAGATCCCGCTGATGACCGACAACGGAACGTTCATCATCAACGGGACCGAGCGCGTGATCGTGTCGCAGTTACACCGCTCGCCCGGCGTGTTTTTCGAGCGCGTGCCGGCGCAGGGCTATTTCCTAGGCAAGATCATTCCGTACCGGGGAAGCTGGGTTGAATTCGAGTACGACAACAAGAATCTGCTGTACGTCCGTATCGACCGCAAACGCAAATTCTACGGCACTGTTTTTCTCCGCGCGCTGGGGCTGAAAAGCGACGCCGAGATCCTGCGCTCCTTCTACACGGTGAGCGAGATTTCGGTCAAGGATAAGAAGCTGTTCTGGAAGGTATCCGAGAGCCTGGTGGGCTTGAAGCTTTCCAAGGCGATTGGGACCAAGAACGAGACCATCGTTCCGCAAGGCCGCAAGGTCACCAAGACTCTGTACGACGCCATCCTCAAGGCCAAGATCGAGCAGGTGGAAGTGGACCGCGCCGACCTGCAAGGCGCGTACGTGGCGGCGGACGTGATCGACATGTCGACCGGCGAGGTTCTGGTGGAGGCCAACCAGGAGCTCACCAATGTCGACAAAGTGATCGACAACGGCATCAGCTCGTTTGAAGTGTTCTTCCCCGAGCGGGACGACGTCGGCAACGTGGTTTCCGTCACGCTAAAGAAAGATCCGGTGAAGAGCCAGAACGACGCGCTGCTGGAGATCTACCGCAAGCTGCGCCCCGGCGATCCACCGACGCTCGACACGGCCACGCAACTGTTCCAGGGCATGTTCTTCGACCCGCGCAAGTACGACTTTTCGCGCGTGGGCC
>JASIGB010000926.1:0-2788 GCA_030045355.1 Bryobacteraceae bacterium | reverse complement strand
GCTGCCCTCCGGCGTGGTTTTCATCAAAATCTGGTACATCGATGTCGGGCGCGTGAAGCTGTACCTGCTCGACACGAATATTCCGGAGAACGATCGCGCCGAGAATCGAGAAATCACGGCGCAGCTCTACGGCGGGGACAACGTCACGCGCATCCGGCAGGAAATCGTGCTGGGCATCGGCGGCCTGCGCGCGCTGGACCGGCTGAACCTAAAGCCCACGGTATGGCACATGAACGAGGGCCACTCGGCCTTCCTGGCCGTGGAGCGCATCCGCCGCCTGATGAAGGAGTATAAGCTCGGATTCGACGAAGCCTTTGAAGCCTCGCGGTCCAATAGCGTGTTTACGACGCATACTTCGGTGCCGGCGGGCATCGACCTGTTCGATGCCGGTTTGTTGTACGAGTATTTCGGCGAGTATTGCTCGGAAAGCGGCATTCCGTTCGAGAAATTTCTGGCACTCGGGCGGTTTCGGCCCGAGAATCATCACGAGCCCTTTTCGATGGCCATATCGGCCATCCGGACTTCGGCCTACCGCAACGCGGTCAGCAGTCTGCACCGGCAGGTGTCGCAGGAGATGTGGCAGGAATTATGGCCGCGTTTGCCGGTGTGGGAAGTGCCGATCACTTCGGTCACCAACGGTGTCCATTTGCTGACTTGGCTGAACGGCGATCTGGCGCAGCTCTACGACCAGCATCTCCAGCCGGACTGGCGCGAGCGCAATGCGGATCCGCGCATCTGGGACCTGGTGGAGGACATTCCGGCTCAGGAGCTCTGGGAAGCCCATCGCCGGCGCAAACGCTATCTGGTCTCGTTCGTGCGAGAGCGCGTGGTCAGCGCCGCGGTGGCGCGGAAAGCTCCCGCCGCCGAACAGCGGCGCCTGGCCGAAGTGCTGGACCCGGACACCCTCACGATCGGTTTCGCGCGCCGCTTCGCGACGTATAAGCGGGCCACCTTGCTGTTCCGCGACGTCGAGCGCCTGAAGCGGCTGCTGACGCACCCGGAACGGCCGGTGCAGATCGTGATCGCCGGCAAAGCGCACCCGCGCGACCTTCCCGGCAAGACCCTGATTCGTGAGATCGTGCAGCTCTCCCGCGCGCCGGAGATCGCCAAGCACATCGTCTTTGTCGAGGACTACAGCATCGAAGTGGCGCGCGAGCTGGTGCAAGGCGTGGATTTGTGGCTGAATACCCCTCGCCGCGGCGAGGAGGCCTGCGGGACCAGCGGGATGAAGGCCGGCTGCAACGGCGTCCTGAATCTCAGCATCCTGGATGGCTGGTTTGACGAGGGCTACGAAATTTCGGGCGGCTGGGCAATCGGAGACCGGGAGTCGTATTCCGAAGACCAGGACGAAATTCACGCCCGCGCCATCTATTCCATACTCGAAAACGAAATTGTGCCGATGTACTACCAGGACCGCGAAAGCGGCGTCCCCGTCGAGTGGATGCGCCGCGTCAAGCAGTCCTTGATGCACTTGAGCCATCAGTTCAATTCCGGACGGATGGTGGGTGAATACCTGACGCAACTTTACGAGCCGGCGCATCAGGGCTACCTGGAGGTTTCCCATGACTGCTTCCAGCCGGCTCGCGATCGCGCGCGCTGGAACCTGCGCGTTCAGCAGGTGTGGGACAAGGTGCGCTTCGTCGAGATTGGCCCCGGCCCGGATGTGTCGGTGTTGACCGGTCTCCCCATTCCGGTACGGGCGGTGCTGGATCTGGCCGGCCTTACCCCGGACGATGTCCGCGTGGAGGCAGTAGTCGGGCGGATCGGCGTCAACGGCAATCTCGAGGAAACCCAGGTCATGACCCTGCCGTCGGTGGAACGGGTGGGCGAAGAATATGTGTTCTTAAAAGAGTTCGTTCCGCATCAAACAGGCAGGCTGGGGTATTCCTTGCGAATTAGTCCCAATCACTATGAGGATCCCCTCACCCGGCCCTGCAACTCTTTACTGAAATGGAGCGCCGATTGAACCTGGTATTAGAGAACCATTAGTACTGACATGTAAATGTCACCGGATCGCGGTGAGATTTCAGTAGCTTCTGGCATGGATTCGTGGTACATAGTAATTTAGGCACAAGCGGGATACGTCTTTTCCAGCTCAGCCGGCTCCCGCAGCTTCCTCCGCATCGATCCTCAAGCTAAGCAGCAGTGGACCTGTGCCGAATACCTTCACAAGGAGAGTTGCGAGAGTTCGAAATCCAGGAGTGCATTTTACACATGGATGATGACCGTAAGTACCGACAACGCGGTTACATGGAAAGTAATGGGGGATCCCGCGACCGGCCCTATCATGACCGGCCCAAACCTTCTGGCCCCCGCCCGCCCATCGATGTCACCGGTCCGCGTCTCCCGCGGCTGCTCCAAAACGTGGTAGCCGCCCGTTGTTTTAATTGTTCTACGCCGCTCGCCGCCGACATCGATTGGAAAGGGAAGTGCCCGAAGTGCGGCGCCGCATTACATTGCTGTAAACAGTGCGCGCATTTTGAGCCGTCCACCCGTTTCCAATGTCTGAAACCGGTTCCAGTACGGATCGCCGTGAAGGATCAGGCCAACGAGTGCGAGCTGTTCAAGCCCCGGGTGACCGTGGCGCGCGATGCGGCGCCCGTCAACCAGCAACCCGCCGCCGCGGCGCCGCAACTACCGCGAAACTCCAACGACGCTCGCGCGGCGTTCGACAATTTGTTCAAGAAACCGGAATAACCACTTCCTTACGGTGGTGGCTCAGTTGCGCCGCGCGCGTCAGCAAGCGGTCCCACGAAGAAGTCCAGCGCGTTCGCAATATAATCCCTCA
>JASIGB010000925.1:0-4705 GCA_030045355.1 Bryobacteraceae bacterium | reverse complement strand
CCGATGTTCGGCGCCCGCAAACGCGCGGGCAAGGGCGGAGAGCCGGCGTTGCCGGCTCCGGTTCGCGAAGAAGACCTCTAAGCGGTCTGTAATCAGATATTCACGGGCGGGACCTGCAGCCCTGGGTGAGACTGCCCGATAAATAAAATGCCGATCAAAAATGGGAACAGGATGGGTGCAGTGGGTGCGCAATCGCGCCGGCGGTTTCGCTTTGGTTGTGGGCGGCCTGCTGTCATGTGGCAGCGGCATTCTAGCTTTATCGGACTGCATTGAGGCCACGCATATCGTCTTCGCGCTGTCGTCCATCGGAGCGCAGGGCCTGAGCATCGAGGGCGACATCCAATACCAAATCCAGGAAAGCCGGCGCACCCTGCTGCGCGCGCTCACCGTCGATGAGGAAGGCGAACAACAAAAGTTCGTCCGCGAATCGCGCGTGGCCGATTCGCGCGCTGAAACGCTCATCAACCATTTGCGCTTGCTGCACATCACACCCGAGCTGGAGCGGGCGGCGCGCCAGTTCGCCATGTCCTGGTCCGGCTATCTGGAAGTGCGCGACGATGTGGCCGCGCTGATCTTCGCGGGCCGGCGCCAGGACGCCTTCCAGATGGACGTCAAGGACGGCGACCCGGCCTTTCAACAGGCCTTCGAGCGCTTGCGCGCGGTGAAGGAAGGGCTGGACCGCTTCGCCGTCGAGCAGGCGGCCCGCGTGCGAATTGCCGTGTACCGGGCGGTGGGTGAGCTGGCCCTGCTGTCCATCGTGGCTTTGGTCTCCATGCTTCTCCTGGCGCGGAGCGTGCGTCATCGCGACGTGCTGAAATCCATGCGTAAGCTGAATGCGGAGCTGCTGCGCGCCACCGAAGCCGCCGAAAGCGCCAATCGCACCAAGTCCGAATTCCTGGCCAACATGAGTCACGAGATCCGCACGCCGATGAACGGCATCATCGCGATGACGGATCTGGCTCTGGATACGCGCTTGACCGGTGAACAGCGCGACTACCTGGAAACCGTGCAAACGTCGGCGCTGGCGCTGCTGGGCGTGATCAACGATATCCTGGATTTCTCCAAGATCGAAGCGGGCCGCCTGGACCTGTGCGAGACCGAATGCGATCCACGGCGCGTGGTAAGCGAAGTAGTGAAATCGCTTTCGGCGAGCGCCCGCCATAAGCCCATTGATATTTCCTTTAACGTCGACGCGGCAGTACCGGAAATCATTCCAAGCGATCCGGGGCGTCTGCGCCAGGTACTCATCAACCTGGTGGGCAACGCGTTGAAGTTCACCGAGCACGGCCGAATTGAGATTTCACTCCATGTCGAGGCGCCCGCGGACGGCGGGCGGCTGCATTTCCGCGTGCGCGACACCGGGCAGGGCATTCCCCAGGAGCACCAACGGCGGATTTTCGAGCCGTTCGTGCAAGCCGACGGATCCATGAAGCGGGCGCATGGTGGCAGCGGGTTGGGATTGGCTATCTGCGCGCGTTTGGTAAGCATGATGGGCGGCGACATTTGGGTGGAAAGCGCCGTCGGTGAGGGAAGCACGTTTCACTTCACCATCCGGCACGGCCAGGCGCCGGCCGAGGTTGCCACGGCGGTAAACCGCGGCGCGGCGTAGGCGAGCGGCCACAATCGCCCTTCCCGCGACGTTTCGCCATCGCAGGCCTTCAGCGCTCGGTCCCGAGTCGATGTAAGCTGATAGAGCCGGATTATAATCCATTAGTTGTTCCGCGGAATTTGAACATGAGAGCTTTGATCTACACACTCGCGGCGGTCGCCATTTTCGCTGCCATTCCTTTTACTCTTTCGGCGCAATGGCCGGACTATCCCTCGCCCAATGTTCCCAAACTCGCGGACGGCAAGCCGAACATGGAGGGTCCCACGCCGCACACGGCCGACGGCCATCCGGACCTCAGCGGACTTTGGGAATTCGTGGATGCGAATCCTCGCCCGCGCCGCGGAGCCGCGGGAGCAGCGGGTGGACCGCCGCCGGCGCCGCCTTCAGCAAACGGCCCGGCTGCAGAAAAGGCGCCCGCATCGGGGACGCCTCCGGCACCGACGGCGGGAGTGGGCCAGGGCGCGCGCCCACCGTTTCCGAGCCAGTTTTTCGACATCGGTTCCACCGTCCCAGGCGGGCTTCCCTTCACGCCGTGGGCCAAGGCGCTGCGCAAAGAGCGCACGGACAACAACAACAAAGACAATCCCGATGCGCACTGCCTGCCCATGGGCTTTATGCAGTTTCACACGCATCCTCAGCCTCGCAAGATGATCCAGACGCCGACTTTGCTGGTGATCATTTATGAGGCGAACTACGGGCTGCGGCAGGTTTTCATGGATGGCCGGCCGCTGCCGAACAACGATCCCGATCCCTGGTGGTACGGCTATTCGATCGGCCATTGGGACGGCGACACGCTGGTGGTGGAAACCACCGGCTTCCGGGATGACGTGTGGCTGGACGTGGAAGGCAGCCCGCTCACCAGCAGCGGAAAAGTGACGGAGCGTTTCCGGCGGCCTGACTTCGGGCACCTGACGATCGACATCACGGTGGAAGATCCGAAGGCTTACACGCACCCCTGGACGGTGCGGATCAACCAGAAGCTCATGCTCAACACCCAGCTCATCGAATTCATCTGCAACGAGAACGAGAAGTCGGACGCGCATTTGGTAGGGAAACAATAGAGCAACGGAATTGAGTCGCGCGCCCGCGCAGGCGCGAGAAGCGGAGGGGTCCTCAATGCCCGACGAGAACACGGTTGACGTTTCCGAAATCATCGAACGTCAGAAGTTCGGCGGGTTCCTTCTCGGCCTGGTGACAGTCTCCTGGATCATCACGTTTTTCGACGGCTTCGACACGAACCTCATCAGCTTCGCCGCCCCCTATTTCGCGTCCGGCTACCACTTGAGCAAAGTCCAGCTGGGAAATATTTTCGCCATGGGCCTGCTCGGAACCTTAATCGGCGGATTCATTTTGGGCTACGTGGGCGATCGCATCGGACGCCGTCCGTCGGTAATTTTGGCAACGGCCGGTTTCGGTGTACTGACGCTCGGTTTCACGCTGGCGAGCGGCTATTGGTCGCTCTTCAGCCTGCGCCTGATCACCGGCATTCCTCTGGGCGGGATGCTGCCGCTCGCCTGGGCGCTGAACATGGAATATGTGCCCAAGCGCTACCGGGCGACGGTGGTGACGGTGATCATGATGGGATTTTCCGTCGGCACCGGATTCGGCGGGCCCATCGCGGTATGGCTGATTCCGAGATTCGGATGGAAAGAGGTTTTCGCGCTCGGCGGGCTCGCGGCCATCTCCTGCTCCGGAATTTTGTTCGTCACGCTGCCGGAATCGATTCGTTTTCTCGCCAGCAAGCGCCGCGCGCCGGAGCGCATTGCCGAGATCTTGAGGCGCATCGCGCCCGGCGAACAACTTCCCGAGCAGGCGAACTACGTAGTCGCCGATGAGCCGACGCTTCAAAAGGACTTCAAACCGTCGCTGCTATTTTTGGGCGAACTGAAAAAGATCACGCCGCTGATCTGGCTGGGGTACATCGCCAGTTCCTTCGCCGTGTATTTCCTGGTGAACTGGACGCCGCTGGTATTTGAAGCGCTTAAGTTCAGCCGCGGCCAAGCGGCGACGGCGGCGTCGCTTGTTTCGTTGATGGGCGCGGTCGGAGGCCTGGCGCTGATGCGCTTCACGGACCGGCGCGGCGCGATGGCCGTTACGGTGATGCCGCTCGCGACCATGGTTCTGCTGCTGGTGGCCAGTTTCGTCGATTTTCCGCAGCGCGCGTTTCTCGCACTCATCGCCTGCATCGGATTCTTCCTGGTGGGCGGGCAGTTCGGCGTGATCAGTATTTGCGGCTTATTTTATCCGAGCGCCTATCGCGCCAACGGTGCCGGATGGGCCAGCAGCGTGGCCAAGATCGGTTCGGTGATGGGCCCGCTGGTGGGCGGCTGGGTGCTATCGACCAGTCTGCCGGTGCGCAATATTTTCGCGGTGCTGGCTATTTGCCCCGCCGTGATGGCCGTCTGCATTTACGCGGTGGGCCGCATGCATAGCCGGATGCTGGGGCGCGAAGCGCTGGTCGAATTGGCGCAGTCGTCGGGAGCGGCAGCGGCCGGAATGGCGCCGGGCGCTCTCCCCGGCACTTCCAGATGATCCAGGAGTTGCGCAGCAACCGGGTGAATAACCCGATGCGGCGCGCGCAGTGGCTCGCGCTGGGTCTTTCCGACGAGGATCTCGAGAAGCCCAAGATCGCGGTGGTCAATTCGTCGTCCGAGCTGGCAATCTGCTTCAGCCATCTGGACGGCGTCGCCAAAGTGGTGAAGGATGCGGTGCGCAAGGCCGGCGGCGTACCGTTCGAGATCCGGACCATCGCGCCGAGCGATTTCATCATCAATTCCGCGCGCGGCGGCAACTACATTCTGCCCAGCCGCGATCTGCTGACCAATGACATCGAAGTGGCGGTGGAGGGCGCGCAGTTGGACGGCATGATCTGTCTTGCGTCCTGCGACAAAACGATGCCCGGCCAGGTGATGGCCGCGGCGCGGCTGAACATCCCAACGTTGATCGTCGTCTGCGGCTATCAAAAGAGCGGCCAGTCCTCGGGCGCGCATTGCGACATTGAGGATGTGTTTGTCGCGTCCGCGCACGCGCAGATGGGGCGCATCACGCCCGATCGATTGCGCGACATGAGCGCCAATGCGATTCGCGGCCCGGGCG
>JASIGB010000082.1:0-10224 GCA_030045355.1 Bryobacteraceae bacterium | reverse complement strand
CGCGCTACGGCTGGAAGATTTCATGGCCGATCCGTTCTCGGAGTTCTCTAAGATGATCGAATTAATGTCGCTTCGCGTCGACTTGGACCATATCTCTTTATCCCCTCCAAGAACCAAGCCGTATGGCCATCTAGCCGTGAAGGAACGCGTCCCTCAATTCCGGTTCTTTATTGAACGCATGGATGCGCAGACTAAAGCCCGGCTGGAGAAAATCGGCTACCCGCTGCGCGATTAGCCTACACGCGGCGCGCTGCCCAGGCGCGAGTCACATAGGTGGTTTCAATCGCGGTGAGATGCGCGGTGCGTTTCTCGGCGTAGTGGAGGAATTTTCCGAACAGGTCGGCGCCTAACTGCACCTGGAGATCGTTCACCGAGCGCCAGGCGCCGATATACTGTTCCGGTGTTTGGCGCAAGGAATGCCTGCCTTCGAGGTAGAGCACGCCGGAGAATTCGGGCCTCGCGGTCAACATATCAGTGAGGCGCTCGGTGATTCCAGAGCGGCCGGACGATACCCGCCGGATGCCGGGTTTGAGCTGTTCGATTTGCGCCTCGATCTCCACCAGCAGCGGGTTCGCTTCGACCAGTCGCGGATTCCATAAGGCGACGAAAAGGCCGCCGGGGCGCAAGATCCGGCGGAATTCCACGCACGCTTTGTCGAAATCGGCCCAATGAAGTGAGGAAGCCATGCTGACCAGATCGGCTGAGGCGTCCGGCAGCCCCGTGTCTTCGGCGGAGCCTTTGCGCCAGACGATTCCGGCGCTGCGCGAGGCTTCGATTCCCTGCGCGCGCATGGCATCGTTCGGTTCCACGGCGACAATCGAGTGCAGGCCGCGCGCGGCGAGCATGCGTGTCCAAATGCCGGTGCCGGCGCCGATATCGGCGGCATCGATGCTGGCCGCGTCACGTCCGGTGTAGCTTAGGATCGCCTCCGCCACTTGGGGCGCGTAGCCGGGACGGAACTTCGCGTAGTTGCCGGCGAGATCGGTAAAATCTCCGTGTTTCATCGTCGATAATGCGGGCTGAGTCATGCTGTCACTCGAGCAGGATTTCCCCTTCCCGTGCCAACTTTTCGTACAGCGCCGCGTCTTCCGGTTTGTCGATTTCACCCCAATGGCCATCGATCGCGAGCGTGCCGATTGGAAGATGATTCGCGGCGATCAGCCGGCGCAGCATCCCCGTCATATCCAGGTGATCGCGCTCGGCAGAACTGAGGGAGCTGAGCAGCGCTTCCACCGCGTTCCACGCCTCCGGCGTAAATTTCAGCAGACCCATATATTGCCCTTGAATGTCGTCGATGCTTGCGGTCTTGCCGCCGATCTCCAGCAGCCGGCCGTCTCGATCGATGCGGAAGGTTTCAGCGTCGGACAACGGATCCTGGAAGCGCCGGGTCCACAAGCGACGCCACGCGCGATCGTAGCTGATCACCAATGCTCCGGGGGCATCGATGAGACCGCGGACTAATTCACTGGGATAAAAAATATCGGCATAGCTCACGATGGCCGGACCTGACCGCAGCCAAGCGGTTGCGGCGGCGAGTGACATCACCATGTTGGTTTCGGCCCAGCGATCGTTAGCGAAATACGAGAGGCCGGGATACGCGATCATCTCGGCGCGATAGCCGCGGACGACGCCGATTTCGTCCACGCCGCCCCGGCGGAGAGCCGCGATCTGGCGCTCGATTAACGGTCTGCCCTGAATCTCGGTGAGACATTTTGGCCGGTCGTCGCCGAGACGCTCCATGCGTTTGCCGCGCCCGGCGGCGAGAATCACCGCCCGCATGCCGTAGCCGTTTTCATGCGATGACCGAGACCTTCTGGTTGGAGCAGTCCAGACACAGCTTACGCGCCGTCTGCCATTGCCGGAAGAGGGCTTCGCCCGCGCCGATGACGGCGGGTATGCCGAGCTCGCCCGCGCGGATGGCCATGTGCGAATTCGCGCCGCCGAACTGGGTGACGAATCCGCTGATGTCGCGGGTAAAGATCCAGTCGAACCCGGGATCCGCGCTTAGCACGAAGAGAATCCTTCCCGCGAAGGTCTCGGGTGGGTCGGCGAGAGAAGCCACCGGCGCCGTAACACTCCTGCGGGTCACAAAGTTGGGCTGGCTGGGAGGAAGATGAAACGCGAAAACCTGATCCGGCGACGCGATGACCGGCGGAAGCACGAGATGGCGCGTGAGGGCGTGCCGCTCCTTGCCCTGCTGGATGGAATCGAGCAGCGCCTTGCGCACCGACCCGCTCTCGCTGTACAGCGTCCGGATCACATCGTAGTCCAGAAATGCGCAATCTTCCACGGAAATGCCATGGTCGGCGCCCAACTGGCGGATGAGCGACAAGGCCTGGCTCAGGCTCCTGGTGAACACGAATTTCGCATATTCGCGGCCCTCGATGCCGGCTTGGATGAACTCGATCAAGTTCAAGACCTCGATCTCGAGCCCATGCTCCTTGAGCAACTCTTCGATGCGTCGCAACTGGCCAATGGATAGCGCAAAGCGCGGACGCGGCTCCGCCGGAGGCCGGGGGCGGGACCAATCGAAATAGAGATCGGGCGCTTCGTCGTAGCGCGGCGACAGGATGTCATAGGTTCCAGGCCGCAGATGGCCGTAGCATTCCAGGAAGTCCTCCTTCGAAAGACGCGCGAAATCCCGTCCAATACGTGAGCCCACGGTATCGACGCTCGCCATGAACGTGGTGGCCTCTTCGGGGCTGAGCACGCCCACCTCGACGAAGGATTGCAGCAACTGGACCGCGATGAAACCGGCGCGCGCGAGACCGGCGAACGGCAGCGTGCCGTAGCGCTTGCAGTCCTCGATCAGCCAATAGATGCGGCTGATTTTGTCGAGCTCGGCGCCGCGCACGGCGGAAAAGCGCTGGTCCAATAAGTCGATTTTTTCGCGGTCCCTCCGCCACAACGCGGTTTCGCCATGGATGACACGATTGGTGAGGCGGCGTAGCGCGCTCGCCAGCTCAGCCCGATCTTCGGGAGAAAATCCGTGTCCGGCGAGCCGGCCCATGCGCGCCGGCAAATCGAGCGTGTAGCAGGAAAAAATAATCTCAAATTCGACCTTGTCGTGCAGGTGCGGTTCCGCCAGTAGGCGGTCAATGTAGTAATTCACCAGGCGTCCGGCTAGCTCGTCGGGTACGTCACGGGGCACGAAGGAGTTGAAGCTGACGCGCACGTCGATGAAGGGCAGACCGCAGAAGCTGACCAGCAGCGGAAAACTGCGCAGATTCTTGTATCCGTAATTGTCCCGCTGATAGGCCCAGATCGCGTCGGTGATGAGTTCGCAATACAGCGACAACGAGAGGGGCCAGGGACGCACGCCGACGATTTCAGCAGGATTCCAATCCGGCATCACGCCGAAGATCGCACGGCTGCCGTGCAGGTAGGGGTGCGGACGGCTCAGCAATTCGACCTTGCGCGCCACATCGGCGAGCGCGGCGCCGACCTTTTCATCCGCCGCCGGATCATGGGAACCCGTGCTGAGAGGGCGGACTTGCAGAAGCCAGACTTGACCGTCTTCCCCGATGGCGAACTCCACGTCGAGCGCATCGCAAGCCAGAAGTGTTTCGAGCTCGCGGACCAGAGCGATCACTGGGGCGAGCGCCCGTGGGCAAGCATCCGTGTGTGATTTGAGGCAATAGAAGGTCTTGAGGTCGTCGCCCACGCCGGCAGTGACGCGATTGGTTTGGCCGGAATGGTCATCGTAATTGACGATGAAATAGGGGCCGCCTTCCGGGCTGCGAGAAAAGACCACTCCCGCCAGCGCGACGCGCTCCAGCATGGGCTGCACGAAGATCTGGTCGTCGTCGCACGCGCGATGATCGAATGACTCGATGACGCGCGCGATGGCTTGCGCTATGGCCTCGTCGCCCGCTACGCCCAGCACTGAGTCATACTTTCCGGCCTGGCTCCAGGTAGCGCCATCCTCCGAACGCGCGCTGCTGCGAACGATCACGCGATGGGAGCCCCAGGGCTGCGCGCCAATTGCAGCCAGCACCCGGCCTGAGTCCGAGCGCCAATCGCCGGCCGAGAATCGGACCTGGGGCAGAACACGTCCGCTTTCGAGCAGCGGGGCCAGAGCTTGCAGGGATTCGGCCTTCGTTCCAAACTTGACCGGGGCTTCGGCTTTCGGCGGCCGGCCGTTTTGCCCGCCGCAGACCGTCAATATCCGGTCTACCGCCGTGGCGACGTCGAGCGTACCGTAATTGTCGAGGATCAGGTCAGGCGCTTGCGGAGTTTCCGCCGGGATGTCCAAACCAACCACGTTGCGCGGGTCGCCGTCGCGGGTGCTCGTGTAGAGGCCCTTCGGATTCCTGCGCCGCAGCTCTTCGATGGGGACACGGAGGAAGATTTCGCGATAGCCCGGGATGTTCTCGCGATTCCAGCGTTGCACATCATGGAACAGCGAGATGGTAGCGCAGACCACGTCAGCGCCTTGTTCGGCCAGCAAGCGGCACAGCCGCGCGTTGCGCATGGCCGAGCGCCGCCGATCCTGCGGCGCGTGATCGAGATCTTCGGCGATCGCGGAACGGAGGGCGTCACCGTCCAGAAAAGTTACCGAGCGGCCCGAGGCTCGCAGCCGCGCCGACAGTTCCTGACCCAGCGTGGTTTTTCCAGCACCGGACAGGCCGGTGATCCAGAAGACTCTACCGGGCGAGGAAAGCTGACCAGAATTCTCTTGACGCTCCATCGCTCAAGTAAACAAAGCACTTTCCCGTCCCGAGCCCTGATCGCCAGCGGTACGCAATAAACCTGCTACTAGTTAAGCACATTAGCCAATGAAATGTTACGATAGCCCTACTTGCGCGGCTCGGTCGTGGCCGCGAAACCCATTCATCCGCGCGCTAAAGAAAAATCGAGGGGCGGGGAACTCCCACCCCTCGACACGGTCCGGGAAAATCAGGCGATCTAAAACTGGAAGCGTGCGATGAGCTGTCCGCTCCGGGGTTGGGCGCCGGCGCCCTCTACGTAGTTGACGAACCCATAGCCCGCCGATAACAGGCCGCAAGTGCTGCCGATGCAGTTGCCGTGCGACGGCAGAGTTTCGGGAGTGGTGGAGGGAAGGCCGAAGATTCCGACGCCATTGGCAGGGAGCGAGTAGAACAGCCGGTTGAAGATGTTCTGGAATTCGGCGCGAATCTGGAGCGTCATACCCTCGCGGATGCGGAAGATGCGGCCGAATCCCAGGGACTCGGCGGGCTGGCGCTGCCAGCGGAAATTATTGAGATAGGGCGAGGTCTCCCCGAACTGGCCTGCAGGCGCATCTGTCCAGGCAGCCGGATTGAGCACCAGTTGCGTAGTGGGATCGAAGTGGGAGTTCGGATTCACCAAGAACAACGGCTGGCCGGGCACGAGGTTCTGGAACGTGGTGCCGCCGCCCCACAGCGCAGGGTTGTTTGCGGGTCCAACGCCCAACTCGGTCAGAAGATTGTTGTTGGATGGAGGTGTCCGGATCAGTTCGCCGCTCTGGTAGCGTAGTAGTCCACTCAGGGTCCAGTCGCGAGTCGCCCATGACAAGGCGGTGGCTCCCTTATAACCGCCTTCCCATTTGGGAGTGGTGTAGGTGAAGTTAATGATTAACTCCTGCGGAATGTCGAAGCCGGAAAGCTGCTTGTCGATCGAGGGGTTGAAAATGTCGTTGATCAGCGGAGCGTCCGGTGTCAAGTACGACGTATTCGAGTTGACGCCGTTGGTCAGCTCTTTCTGATACGTGTAGGCGACACCCGCGGTGAGCCCATGCGAATAACGCTTAGTAAACTTCACCTGCAACGAATCGTACCAGGTGTCTCCGTCTGGAGGGCCAAGGAATGGCGGAATGCCGCCATACCATTGCGGTTCTGGAACCAATGCGGCGATGAGCGGTTCTGAGTTGGGGAATCCCGGGTACACGTTGTTGGGATTGGCCAAATACGGGAAGCGAGCGATCACGCTCGGAGAACTGATCGGCTCGAGCAAAAGCTGCTGATCGACCGGGTTTTGGATGTTGAGCCCGTATTTCGACTGCAACGTCTGTGGCGACACACCGTCGTAATTCATGGTGGCCAACAGCGGAGCGGTCCACCAAGCGCCGCGATTGCCGACATAGGCAGCTTCGATAACCATATCCTTGGAAAGCTCGCGCTGGAAACCGATGCTCCATTGGAAGATGCGGGGAAGCCGCGCGGCATTGGGAGCAATGGAAATGAACGGCGAACTGGGTGGGACGACGCCGGGCGCCGCTGCTGCCGGGTATTCGGGCGTGCTCGGATTATAGAAGTCCTGGAAAGTAAGGACTGGATTGCCGTACACATTGCCAGGAGCATACGGATCGCCGTTCTTCAGGATCGCGGCGGGCAATCCATAGCCTGGAGAGCCCAGCGAAAGGAAGTCCGGGACACTG
Source organism: Bryobacteraceae bacterium (assembly GCA_030045355.1). Classification (GTDB taxonomy): domain Bacteria; phylum Acidobacteriota; class Terriglobia; order Bryobacterales; family Bryobacteraceae; genus Palsa-89. The sequence continues at coordinate 3,845 of JASIGB010000082.1, read as the reverse complement.
ACGTTCAGTCCGGCCTGGTCCGCTCCGGCTGCATAATTGATCGCACCGCCAGCGCGGAAGACCGTCTTGGGGGTAATCTGCCAAGCGACCCCTAAGTGCGGCCCGATCGAAAACGGATACGGGTTGGCGAAGGAGCAATGGCAGGTGGCTCCGTACTCTACAGTGCCGAGCCGGTCGCCGATCGTCGGGTTAGGCTCGTCGAACACCGCATTCTGCATGCGGCCATGTTCTTCGTTCCACAACGTCGCGTAATCCCAGCGCAAGCCCAGCTCGACCGTTAAGGTGTGAGTGACTTTCCAACTGTCTTGGAGGTAGATCGAATAGGAATGCATGCCCAGCCGTGTGCCTGTCTCGGGCGGGGCCACCTGAAGACCGCCGGCCAAGCCCAGCAGGAAACTCGCATAGCCCATTCCGCTGCTGGCGTAATTTGCAAAAGGCTGGCCATACTGCGCGGGATCCGCGGTCTGGACGTTGGAGAACTCAAACTCTCCGTTGGCGCGGCTGCTGGTAATGGTCGGAATGCCCTCAAACATTGCCGTCGCACCCAGCTTGAAGGTATGGTTCCCTTTGATCCACGTCGCATTGGCGTTAAAGGTCGGCTTCACATCCTCCTCGAAAGGAGCTTCAAAGAACGAAGCCGTGTTGGTGCTGTTGGGGAAGCCGCCGCCACCGGTGAAGCCTGAAAAGCCAAAGGCATTCGTATTCAGTCCGGAGAGATAGGGGAAGTTGTTTCCAGGGAACGGAACGCCATCCGGGAAGAGACTCGCCTGGTTGTAAGAGGGGGTGACCGACGGATTCGTGGTGTGCAGTAGACCGGCGCCGAAATGCAGCAGAAAAGTGGGCGTGATCGTGTCGTCCAAATTGAGGCGCACGGTCTGCGCGAGAGAATTCTGGACTTCCAGCGTGGATAGCGGCAATTGCGCCCCACTGAAACCGTTGCTTTGCGGCGAATAGGTTTTGGTCGCCGAATAGTATCCGGACAGCTTCAGCTTCGAACTGAGCAGTTCGTCGATCTTGATGGAAGGAATCGTGGTATGGCGGTAATCGGAATAACCCGGGACGTCGTAGTTAAAAAAAGCCCCGGCCGCGGGGTTATTGGGCATGGGGAACAAATTCTGAATCAGCAACGCCGTTGCATCGAACCTGCTGGCCGGGATTACGTTGCCCGCGAACGGATCCGTTACTGGAATGCCATTCACTAGGTGCCGGGTAGAAGGATCGAAAATCTGATTCGCGCATATCGTTTGATTCACAGACGCGACGGTATTGCAGCCCAGGACGGCAGCACCCACAGCCGCGTCCACGGCGAAATTTCCATCGCGCTCGGCCGCGTCGGGAACCTGGGAAACCGCGTTGCTGGTGAAGTTGGTCTGGCGGAACTGTTCAAAGCTGAAAAAGAAGAAAGTCTTGTCGTGACCGTTGTAGACCTTGGGAATGTCGATTGGGCCGCCGAGCGTGAAGCCATAATCGTTCTGGTGAATCGGATTCCGGATGTTATAGTTCGAATTGGTCGGATCGATGGTGAACGGCAAGCCCGCATTCAGGACGGTGTTCGTCATATAGTCGAACCCGCTCCCATGCAATTGGTTGGTGCCGGATTTCATGGTGTAGTTGATGTAACCGCCCCCAGCCTGGCCGTATTCGGCGGCGTAGTTACTGGTTTGCACGGTCACTTCCTGGATCGCGTCGGCGCCCTGTTGGTTGATCTGCGTGAGCTGCTTCCAGAACCCGTTGCTCGAATCCTGGCCTTCCACGTTGATGGTCTGCGAACTGGAGGGCATGCCATTCACGCGCAGCGTATTGTCGGTGGCGAAGTCCGTGCCCGGCATCAGTTGCAGCGCCGCCAGCGGGTTCCGGATGTTTCCCAGCCCGCTGGTATTCCCGAAACCGGCAGGCGCGCCCACCAGCGTGAGGATGGGCAGATCGTCCAGGCTGTTGGTCGGGATATCGTAGCTCACTTCCGTGCTTTCCGTTTTCAGCATGGGAGCTTCGGCGGCCACCACCACCGATTCGGTAGCGGAACCCACCTCCAGCACAGGGTCGATGCGATAGATCCCGTAGGCTTCCACCGTGATCCCTGTTCGCGTGTACTTTTTGAATCCGGCGACAGCCACAGAGAGCTCATAAGTGCCCAGAGGGAGTTGTGAGATGGTGTAATTACCGGTGGCTGAAGACGCCGCCGGATACACGGCGCCGGTAGCGATGTTCTTCGCTTCCACCGGCGCGTTGGGCACCACGGCCCCTGCCGGGTCGGTGATGGTGCCGGTGATGGTGCCTAAATTCGTCTGGCCAAACGCCGACAAGGCAAAAAGAGAAAGACACACTGCTGCTACAACGTGGCGCATACGCAGTCTCCCATCGCTGGAATTGATAGCTTGAATCAAAACACCTCAGCGAGTCTGGTGGGGAGCATATATCAACCAGATGGATGGGGTCAACGACTCGGCAGGAAATTTGCCGATACTTTGCTCTTGTATTCTTAGAATCATTTGTTGGGCTATTAATTGGCAATGTACAGGCTAAGCGCAAGCTATGAGCAAAGCGGCTTGCCCGATGGGTCGCTCGCGGACTTTCCCCGGCGGCCGGCCGGTCAGGGGGGATTCCACAAACGCGGACGTCGCCAAGTGAAAGCCGGTGTTCTTCCTAGAAAAAGTCCAATCGTTTCTATCCGGTACAATGCTCGACCTGCGGTAACCAAGTCCCTGGCCCGCGATCTCGCTCGAATGTAATGCACGATACTCTACGACCGGTACAGGAACGTCCACGGCAAGTGCGAACTCGATCACGATCAATTTCATCATTACGCAGCCCGAAGTTGCGGTGGGCGGACTGACGAATGGCGCCGCTGCCGGCACTCCGAACTTGGTCCTCAGTTATTGGCAGGGCGACGCGGCGGGCACCGGCTACGCGCTGGCACAGTAGTTAGGCAATTCCTCCTCTGTGGCGCTGGCCGTGAATGAAATGTTTGCGGCCAGCGCAATCCTTTTGTCTCACAGCGAAACTCCTGCCTCGTACCGAAACGCGATTCCGGTGTTCGCTCCCGGACGTTTGCGTTCCCAGTCACGAGCGCACTAACTTCTGGAGGACATTGGCCTAGAGACGCTGGCATGGAGATTGCCCAACCAGGAACGGAGATATTCCCCCATGCTGCTGGAAGCCCAGGAACCCGCCGTGGAATCGCAATCGATCGAAGCGCGTACGGAGAGAGTTCTTGTGGTGGACGACCAGCCTGACGTCCGAGAAGCTTTGCGGCTGCTTTTGAAGAACGCCGGATTCGCCATCGAGACCGCACGCTCGCCGGAGGAGGCCTTGGCGGCCGCCGCGGAAGGGTACGACGTGATTGTGGCCGACCTGAACTATACCTGGGACACGACCTCGGGCCAGGAGGGCTTGCGTCTGGTGGAATCGTTGCGGGCGCAACGCAGCGGCGCATCGATCATCGCCATGACCGGCTGGAGCAGCCTTGAACTCGCCGTCGAAGCGATGCAGCGCGGGGCCAGCGATTTCATTCCAAAGCCCTGGGACAACGGCCGATTCCTCTCGGCGATCCGAAAGCATCTCGATGCCAAATCCAGTGGGGCCCGCGCGGTTGACTCCGACCTTGCGAGAGCGCGCCAAGTGCAAAAAAGATTTTTGCCGCAGCCCCATTTGCAGAAATATGGCCTCGAATGCGAATGCGTCTCGTTACCGGTCTGCGAGATCGGCGGAGATCTGTACGATTTCCTCGAACTCGACGGCGGCGCAATGGCGTTCACGTTAGGGGACGTGAGCGGGAAGGGAATTGGCGCGGCCCTGCTGATGGCGAACTTGCAGGCCACTCTTCGCTCACACCGGGAGCTCGGAAA
>JASIGB010000924.1:0-4243 GCA_030045355.1 Bryobacteraceae bacterium | reverse complement strand
GCTCGACGGCCAGCGCATCGCGACGCAGTTCGTTGTAGCTGGTAACGCTCCAGACGTCGGCGGCGATGCGGTACTTTTCCGCCAGAATTTTCTGCGCGCGCAGGGCTTCGTTCAGAATCGGACCACTGCCGAAAAGCTGCACTTCGGCGTTCCCGTTGGTTGCGGCCTGATATTTGTAGATGCCACGCAGGATGCCTTCTTCTGCGCCCTTCGGCATCTCGGGCATCGCGTAGTCTTCGTTGTAGAGGGTGATGTAGTAGAAGCGATCCTCTGGCTCCTGATACATGCGGCGCAGCCCGTCCTGCACAATGACGGCGATCTCGTAGACATACGCGGGATCGTAGCTGTGGCAGGTGGGAACGGTGCTGGACAGCACGAGGCTGTGGCCATCCTGATGCTGCAGGCCCTCACCGGCGAGCGTGGTTCGCCCGGCGGTGCCGCCCATCAGGAAGCCTTTACCGCGCGAGTCGGCGAATGCCCACACCATGTCGCCGATGCGCTGGAAGCCGAACATCGAATAATAGGTGAAGAACGGGATCATCGGCACACCGTAAGTGGCGTAAGAAGTGCCGGCCGCGGTGAACGAAGCCATGGATCCGGCTTCGTTGATGCCTTCTTCCAGAATCTGCCCGTTCTTGGCTTCTTTGTAGAACAGGAAATTCTCACTGTCCACTGGCTTGTAGAGCTGCCCGCGGCTGGCGTAAATGCCGTACTGCCGAAACAGGGACTCCATGCCGAAGGTTCGGGCTTCATCCGGGATGATGGGCACCACGTACTGGGTCAGCGCTTTGTCCTTGAGCAGCAGCGTCAGGATGCGCACGAAGGCCATGGTGGTGGAAACTTCGCGGCCCTGCGAACCGGCCAGCGATTCGGCAAAAGTGTCGATGGCGGGCGCTTGAATCTCGATCTTGCGCACCGAACGCGCCGGCAAACTTCCGCCCATCGCTTCCCGCCGTTCCCGGACATAGCGGATTTCCGGGCTCTCCTCCGGCGGCCGGTAGAACGAAGCCGTGTGGACCAGTTCCTCCGCAATGGGGATGTCGAAGCGCCGGCGGAAATACAGCATCTCCTCTTCGTTCAGCTTCTTCTGCTGATGAGTGACGTTGCGGCCTTCGCCGGCTTCGCCCAGGCCGTAGCCTTTAATGGTCATGGCCAGGATCACGGTGGGCGCTCCGGTATGCTCCACCGCGCGCTTGTAGGCGTTGTAGACCTTCTGCGGATCGTGGCCGCCGCGCCGGAGCGCGCCGATCTCCTCGTCCGACATGTGCTCCACCAGTTTGAGCAGCTCGGGATATTTACCGAAAAATTCCTTGCGCGTGTAGGCGCCGCCCTTGGCCTTGAAATTCTGGTATTCGCCGTCCAGGCATTCGTTCATGCGCTTGATGAGGAGGCCGGTGGTGTCGCGCGCCAGCAGATCGTCCCAGTTGCCGCCCCACAGCACCTTGATCACGTTCCAGCCCGCGCCGCGGAAATGGGTCTCCAGCTCAGTGATGATCTGCCCGTTGCCGCGCACCGGCCCGTCGAGTCTTTGGAGATTGCAGTTGACCACGAAGATCAGATTGTCCAACTGCTCGCGCGAGGCCAACGTGATCGCGCCCAACGATTCCGGCTCGTCAGTCTCGCCGTCGCCCAAAAACGCCCAGATCTTACGCGCCGTCACGGGGATGATCCCGCGATTCTCCAGGTAGCGCATAAATCGCGCTTGGTAGATCGCGTTGATTGGCCCGATGCCCATCGATACCGTGGGGAACTGCCAGAAGTCCGGCATCAGCCAGGGATGCGGATAGGACGACAGGCCAGGATGCTCCCGCAGTTCGTGGCGGAAATTTTCGAGGTGCTTCTCATTGAGCCGGCCTTCCAGATACGCGCGCGCGTACTCGCCCGGCGAGGCGTGGCCCTGGAAGTACACAAAATCGCCCGGCTGGTCGCCGTGATGCGCGTGGAAGAAATGGTTGTGTCCCACTTCGGATAGCGTCGCCATCGACGCATAGGTGGAGATGTGGCCGCCGATCCCGGAGTCGTGCTTGTTCGCCCGCACTACCATGGCCATGGCATTCCAGCGGATCAGGCTCTTGATTCGCCGCTCAATGGCCCGGTCCCCGGGGTACGGCACTTCTTCCTCCACCGGAATGGTGTTGATGTAGGGAGTCCGGAGAGTGTTCGGAATCTCCACACCGAAGAGAGCGGCCCGCTCACGGAGGCGTCTGAGCAGGTAGGCAGCCCGTTCGGCCCCTGCCTCCTCGATCACTCCGTCCAGAGCCTCCAGCCACTCACTGGTTTCTTGTCCGTTAGAATCCTCGCTGGTTACGAGTTGTGTGGCAAGCATGGTTTGAAACTCGGGGTCACTTCCAACATAGCACTAGTAGGACGATTGGCACGTTGACTGACATGAGGCGGACTTGGCGTGCGGCGACGAGGCGAACGGACCGACGGGGGGGCGGAACGGCTTCTCCTTATGATAGCGCTGCAATCCTTCTTCAGGTTCGCGGCTTTAGGACTCTGGGCGGCGGCGTGCTCGTGATAGCCGTGTGCGCGAGACCTTCGTCAATGCCGCAATCGCTTTTTCAATCAACTGCCGCTCGCGGCGCAGCCTCCTTAGCCTGGTGTTTAAAGGCTCCCAAACCACCGGCGAGTCTCCCGCCGATGTACGGCGCATCGGCGCCCCCTTGATTTCCATGTTTTTTTCCGTCTCGGACTTCGATGCTGACATTACAGTTTAAGTACGCGCGGACACGGTTGCTATCAGGACGCCTTTGATTTTCTCGTAGGAATCGGGACTACAAAAACCAGGTAGTGTTACCAGGTAGCCGAGGGTCAATCCACAAGCTTATTCTGGATCGCGTAGTGCGTCAGTTCGGCGTTGGTCCGCATACCCATCTTCTCCATTAAGCGCGCCCTGTAGGTGCTGATCGTCTTGTCGCTCAGCGACAAAAGGCCGGCGATTTCGCTCAGCGTCTTGCCGGAGGCGATGAGGCGCATCACCTGGAATTCGCGGTCCGAGAGAGTCTCGTCCGGCGGGCGATCGCCGCCGCGCTCCAGATCGACAATCAGCTTTTCAGCGAACTCCGGGCTCAGGTATTTGCCGCCCTCCAGCACCTTGTGGATCGCCTTGGCGAGCTCGGCCCGCGGACTGTCCTTGGTGATGAATCCAGCGGCGCCCGCTTTGAAGGCCCGGCGCGCGTATTGGGCCTCAGAGTGCATGGTCAACACCAGTACCGGCAGCCGCGGGCGAACTTGCTTGAGTTCCTTCAGAATCTCCAGGCCGCTTTTGCCCGCGAAAGACAGGTCGAGCACCACCGCATCCCAGTCGGAAGTAAGCGCCATCTGGACGGCCTGGTCGGGCGTCCCAGCTTCGCCGTAGGAAATCGCGCCGGGCTGTTCCTCGAGCAGCCTTTTGACGCCGTCCCGCACCACTTCGTGATCGTCAACAATCAGAATTTTTGGCATGTGCCGCCTCCTTCCGCCGATGCGCCAGCGGAACACGGACTTGCAGGGTGGTCCCCACGCCCTTCTCGCCGGAGATCTCTAATTGGGCGCCGATCAGATGCGCGCGCTCCTGCATCCCCAGAATGCCCACGGAGCCCCGGCTAGACTTTTCGGCTTCGGTAATCCCGCGTCCGTTATCGGCGACCCGCAACACGAACGCGCCGCTTTCCTCTTTCATCGCGATGTCCACGCGCGTAGCTTTGGCGTGGCGAAGAATATTGGTCAGGGCTTCCTGAAGGATCCGGAATACGGCCGTGGCTTCCCGGTCACCCAGCCCAAAGTCCTGCAAAGAACAATTGCAACGGCACTCGATTCCGGTTCTGGCTTCGAACTGCTCGGCCTGCCATTCGACGGCCTCCATGAGGCCCAGGTCGTCCAGGATACTGGGGCGCAATTCCGACGCGATGCGGCGCACCACGTTGATGGTGGTGTCGGTCAGGCTCAGCATGGCAGTCAGTTTGGTCTGCATGGCCGCTTGCAGGCGCGACGCGTTGCCCGGCTCGTGAATCATCTTCTCCAGCGCCTCCAGTTCCCACCGCAGCGCGGTAAGAACGCCGCCCATGTCGTCGTGGATCTGGTGCGCGATGCGCGTGGCTTCGGCCTCGCGCGCCGATTGCAAGCTCGCCGACAGAGCCCGCAACTGCTCGCTGGTCGCTTTGAGGCGCTCCTCGGCTTCCTTGCGTTCCGTGATATCCTCGGCCACTCCGCCCACTCGATAAATTTCGCAGGCTGAGTTGCGAATGGGAAAGCCCCGGTC
>JASIGB010000923.1:0-13472 GCA_030045355.1 Bryobacteraceae bacterium | reverse complement strand
TGAAGACTGCGATCAGGGTTGCGGCGAGCATTCCTCCAATGACGACGGTTCCTAGCACGCGGCGCGATATCGCGCCAGCTCCGTCAGCAGCCCACAGAGGCAGCATACCCAGGATGAATGCAAAAGCCGTCATCAGGATTGGTCTGAGGCGTAGCCGTGCAGCATTGAGAGCGGCGTCGACGAGCGGCACGCCTTTCTCGATGTCGGCCTTGGCAAACTCCACAATCAGGATTGCGTTCTTCGCAGCCATGCCAATCAGCATGACTAATCCGATCTGCGCGAAAACGTCGTTTTCCATTCTTCGTGCGAATAGCGCCGCGAATGCGCCAAACATCGCAATCGGGACACCGAGCAACACGCTGAACGGCAAGGACCAGCTCTCGTACTGCGCCGCCAGTATCAGGAAAACGAATAGACCCGAAAGGCCGAAGACTACAGCTGGAGAAATTCCCTCGGCTGCCTTCTTTTCTTGATACGACATACCGAGATAGTCGAATCCCATGTCCGGCGGCATGGTTTGCGCGAAAACCTCCTCCAGGGCGCGTGTGGCTTGGTTAGAGCTGTAACCGCTAGCCGCACTGCCGTTAACTTGCGCGGCGCGATACTGGTTGTAGCGCATCGTAAACTCCGGTCCCGCACGCGATGAGATATGTGTGATCGTGCTCAACGGAACTCTGGCCCCCTCGGCGTTAGTGACATAAAACTGGCCCATGTTCTCGGCTCGAGTACGATACTCTCCTTCCGCCTGCACTCGGACCTGCCATTGCCGTCCGAACTGGTTGAAATAGTTCACCAGCACTCCGCCCATGAATGCCTGCATGGTCTGGTAGACGTCTTTCAATGGAACGTTTTCCTGCAGGACTTTGGCGCGGTCGACATCCACAAATATTTGCGGCACCGAAGGAAGGAAAGTAGTACTCAGGCTCGTCAACTCTGGTCGCTGCCGGGCGGCATCCATAAACTTCCGGAGATTCTCTGACAGAAAACCGATATCTTTGCCCGCGCGATCCTCCAGGACGAAGCTGAACCCGCCTGAGGCGCCAATTCCGGGAATCGCGGGAGGCGGGAAAGAAAAAGCAAAGCCGTCGCATACTGAGTAAATTGCACCATTGATGCGCCGGAGTAGAGCGTCAGCGTGCTGGTCGGCGGCCTCGCGCTCTGACCAGGGCTTCAAGGTAATAAAGAAGAAGGCGCTGTAGGTGTTGGCAACGCCGCTCAAAAAGTTGAAGCCGTTAATCGTGGTGTAGCTCGCGACGCCAGGCATCTGGGCGAGAATTGTCTCCACTTTCTGTGAGGCCTGCTCGGTGCGTTGCAGAGAAGCCGCATCGGGAAGCTGAATGCCAGCGAACAGATAACCCTGATCCTCTTGCGGCAGAAAGGACGATGGAAGCTTGCCGCCGATAAAGAAAGCCGCCCCCGCCAGCAGAACCAGGAGCAGCATGCTGAACGCCGACTTTCGAATCAGCAAGGAGCTAGCACCGGCGTAGCCGTCTGTCGCCCTCCCGAACATGCGGTTGAACCAGCCAAAGAAGAGGGCTAAAGGCCCTCGACTTTTCTTCTTTGGCCGCAGCAGCAGGGCGGAAAGAGCCGGGCTGAGAGTGAGGGCGTTGAAAGCCGACAGCAGGACGGAAATGGCAATCGTGACTGCAAACTGCTGATAGAGGCGACCAGTGATGCCGGGGATGAATGCCGTCGGTATGAAAACCGCTGCGAGAATCAAGGCAATCGCGACCACCGGCCCCGAGACTTCCTCCATCGCTTTGAGCGTCGCTTCTTTCGGCGCAAGGCCCTTCTCGATGTGATGTTCTACGGCCTCCACGACGACGATTGCGTCATCCACCACGAGGCCAATGGCGAGCACCAGTCCAAACAGGGAAAGCGTATTGATCGAAAAACCCAAGAGTGGAAATATTATGAACGTGCCGATCAGCGACACTGGGACCGCCAACAGCGGGATCAGCGTAGCCCGCCAGCCTTGCAGGAAAAGGTACACGACTATAACCACCAGGACTAGCGCTTCGAGCAGCGTCGCGAGGATCTCATGAATTCCTTCAGTCACAGCCAGAGTAGTGTCCAGGGAAACGGCGTAGTCCAGGTCGTCAGGAAAACCACGCTTGAGCTGCGTCATCAATTTCTTCACGTTGGCGGCTGCTTGAAGAGCGTTCGATCCCGGCAGTTGATAAACGGCAATGGTGGCAGCTGGCTTGCCGTTATAGCGGCTGCTGAGGTTGTAGTTCTGCGCCCCGAGTTCCAGGCGAGCCACGTCCTTGAGCCGCAGAATCGAACCATTGGGAAGATTGCGGATGATGATGTTGCCGAATTCCTCCGGCGAAGTCAGACGCCCTTGCGACCGCACCGCGTAGGTAAATTGCTGGCCGCGAGGCACAGGCTCCGCGCCGATCTGTCCGGCCGGTGCGACGGTATTCTGCGTCTGAATTGCGTTGATGATCTGTGGTACCGTTACGCCGAGCTTGGCCAGTTGGTCCGGGCGCACCCAGCATCGCATCGCGTACTGCCCTGCGCCGAAGACGGTGACGCTCGCAACCCCGGATTCACGCGTAAGCTGGTCAACTATATTGATGTAGGCGTAGTTCGCGAGGAAAATACTGTTGTATGTGCCTTGGGGCGAAAATAACGAAATCAGGAGCAATGGCGAAGCAGTCGATTTCTGTACGGTCACTCCTGCTTGCGTCACATCGGTGGGAAGTTGCGAATTGGCCTGTTGAACTCGCATCTGCGACAGAACCTGGTCGGTGTTCGGATCGCTTTTGATATCGAAGTTCACTGTAAGCTTCATCGAGCCGTTGTTGGCATTAGTCGAATACATGTAGTTCATGCGGTCGACGCCGCTCATCTGCTGCTCGATGGGAGTGGCAACGGATTGTTCCACCGTTTGGGCGTCGGCGCCGGGATACGTTGCGTTCACTTGTATTTCCGGCGGCACGATGTTGGGGAATTGCGCCGTCGGCAAAGAGAGAACGGACACCGCGCCAATCACGACCATGAGAATCGAGATGACCATGGCGACAATGGGCCGGCCGACGAAGAACTTGGACATGACCTATTTGCGCCCTTCCGCCACTTGATAAGGCTTGGGTTGAACGGGCATGCCCGGCCGCACCTTTTGGATTCCTTGAACGATGACTTGTTCGCCTTCCTTCAATCCGGCCGTAATCACCCACTCCGTTCCCACCCGGGGGCCAACTTGGACTGGCCGGATTTGGGCCTTATCGCCGCTCGCAAGTACCGCGACCTGATAAGTTCCTTGAATCTCATTGACGGCAACCTGCGGCACGAGCAGTGCGTTTACGATCAGTTCGGTTTGCATGCGAATTTTGCCAAATTGTCCGGGCCGGAGAAGGCCATCGGGATTGGGGAAGATTGCCGCTATGCGAATAGTGCCGGTTTGCGGGTCCACTTGACGGTCCGCCAGGTACAACTTCCCAGGCCATCGATATGTGGACCCGTCGGAGAGGATTAACTGCAATGGCCTGCGAATGCTCGAAGGAGCGTCCCCGCGAGCAGCTTCATTGATCTCCTTGGCGGCCTTCAGGTACTCGGTCTCGCCGATGGCAAAATACACTTTGATCGGGTCGATCTGCGAAACAATTGTCAGCACCGTTGACGGACTGACGAGGTTTCCCACTTGAGCGGCCGCTACTCCGGCCACGCCGTTAATAGGCGAGCGAACCTTCGTAAAATCAACGTTGATCTTCGCCAGATCCACTTGCGCTTGCTGGGCCTGAACGACAGCTTGCGCGGCGCGAAGAAGCTGTAAGTCATTATCGAACTGCTTCTGCGCGATCGCTCGCTCTTCGGCCAGGGGCCGGTCGCGATCCACATCCTGCGCCGCCTTGGCTTCTTGAGCCTTGGCCTGCGCCACTTGCGCCTGCGCTTGTTCAAGGGTGGCCTGGAAGGGACGCGGATCGATTTCAAAGAGCACTTGCCCCTTTGCGACGAATGCTCCCTCCTTATAAGCCTGCTGAACGATATAGCCACTCACCTGAGGTTGAATCTGTGCATTTACAAATCCGTCAATATTGGCGACCCACTCCTGCGTGATCGGAACGTCTTCGCGTACCACTTCCGTCACTTCTACCTGTGGGGCTGGAACCGGCTGAGGTGGGACAGAGGGTTTCCGGCAACTCGCGGACGTCAGCAGCCATCCACCGGCCAATACTAGGATCCACTTGGATGTGGCCCCCGATTTCATCGATCACCAGCCCTTTCTTTTGTGATCCACTCGCGAATGTAAGCCGGACAATTGATGAGTCTGGCGCCTGCGGCCTCGTACTCGGCTAGCAGAACGATAGAGTCACGGTCCACCAGCTTTAGGCCCGTCAGGTCCAATACAAAATCACGCGAATCTGCTTCCGATGTTAGGAGTCTGCGCAACTCGGCCAAGTCGGAGCGCTCCAACCTGCCAGTGATCGCGAAGATCACCCGGCCCGCACTTCTCGACTTTTGAACTTTCCACGACATTTTTCGCTACCTTTCATTTGCAGTTTGAAAGCTGCAAGGGGAGCTCCATCACAATGCACTCAAAAAACAAGGGCTTAGCTAAGATCCGTTCCCTGGTTCCCTGAGAGATTCACGAGAACTCGCGAATTCCGGTGCAAACAGGCAAGATGGCTATGCTCTAAGAGAGCCTGGACGTTACCGGATCAAAGCAAATCGACAGCACCGCGTGCGTTTTCTCCTCAATGCTCACCGCTTCGAATTTCGCCTTCGTGTCCGCGTAAAGATCGGCATAGTTGGAACCGGCCGCAGCCTTTGCGCCGGCCGCGTCAGGACCGGCTTCCCCATAGGCCACGAAATCGAGGAACTTTTGGCGAGCCTTGATGGTCTGCCCGTTCGGAATGACCACACGGTCCTCGGCTATCGCGTCGCCGATTAGCTGGTCGTCATATCCCCGGTTTCGCCATTCCGCCTGGAGCGCACGTGTGGCAATCTCATTGGACCTTAGCCCGAACATACAGGACTGGCCAAGATCGGCGCAGCGGAGATTCTGGAATATGGCTCTCAGCACCGGATCGTCTGCCAGTAGACTCAGCTCGGGGAATTTTTCGTGATCCGGCAGCTTCTGCCATTGGATCGGTTCCCCGCCGTTATGCAGTCTTCCGAGCTCCTTGAGCAGCTTGCATGGGCCATTGAGATCAGGGCTGGTAGCGAGTATGGCCGCCTTGATTCTTGCAATTGACTCAGCCGGAATGCCGGCCACTTCGAGAAGAGGTTCAATAATCTCAATCGATTTCCTCTCCAACCGGAACGGATCTGGCGCCTTCTTCTCACCAGGAAGCGAATTCTTTCCTCCCGGGTGTCCAACATCATGACCGGCTGCGGCGATAATGCCGATAGCCAGTTCATGTCGCGATAGCTTGATGGCTCCGGGAATACGCTGAACAGACAAAGCGTTATTCTTCTTCAGAAACTCCACCGTTGCGGCAATTACGTCACTCGTATGGCAAGGGCCGTGATATTCCGGACGGCTCGCGTGTTCCAGTTCCGCACGCACCGCGACCAGTACAGCGGCCTTGTAATAAGGGTCTTCTTGGGACATCGCGATTTGATCCAGGTAGTGCGCTACCTGTCCCGGGAGACTGGGGCGAACGCCTGTCTGCCAATATTGCAACTGGGTTTCGGCGAAGTTTTCGAGCGTCTCAACGGGGCTGCCGCCGAGATGGAAATATCCGAGATGAAGATATCCACCGCCGATCGAGTGGAAGCATTCGTCAAGCGCGTCGATTTTGTCAACGGTCTGGTGGAAGACATCGACGCCGCCGAAGTTTGCGACGACTGCCGGGTTATCAGCCCAAGAGTCGTGAAGGTATTTCGCAAGCTCGGTTTGGCGCCGATCAGGCCGGTCCGTTGGTTTGCGAAACCTTGGGACGTTGAGGTTGAGCAGCACGAACTCGTCGCCCACTACTTCCGGGAAATTCCACATTGTTTTCAAATCCTCAACGCTCCAGGAATGCAGCGGGAACACCACTCGCATGCCGTTGAAAACAGACAGCTCCGGGACACTGCGTGGATCGAGCGATCGGAAATTTCCAAAATGCCGTGAAAAATGGAAAGTCGAAGAAGAATACCAGTTCTGGGCAAGTAGCTCCGGCGCCACAATCGGGTCCGGTCGGAAGTCAGGGGAAACGCGCGGCAGATCTTTGGAAAATCAATGAGGAGTCCTAGCTTATGTGCTATAGTTTTCCCATCGTGATACGCCCCGCTAGCTCAATCCACCAGCGGTGCGCTCAGCTCAGAACCCATTACTCTCTCGTTCGTCCTCCCACTTCAAGCTAGCCGAGGTAGGGCTGTATGGCAATGAATTGTCGTTGGTCGTTCACGGGATTGCTTCTTCCGGTGATTTTAGCGGCTATACCTGCGTCGCTCCAGGCACAAGCGATCGCGGTCGCCCAGGTCAGCGGGACAGTCACGGATCCAAGTGGCGCCGCGATAATAGGCGCGCAAGTCACGATGACCGAAACCGACAAACAGGTTTCTCGGTCCACACTCACCGGCGCCGATGGCTCCTACGTTCTTGCCAATCTCCCCGTGGGTCCTTACACATTCGATGTCAAAGCAACCGGCTTTAAGGACTACTTCGAAAGCGGTCTCGTTCTGGTGGTGAATAACAACGTCCAGCTAAACGCGACCCTGCAGCTAGGTTCCGTCTCAGAGCGTTTTGAGGTGACCGCTAGCGCTGGCTTAGTCGAAACCAAAGAAAACTCCGTCTCGATGGTGATCCAACAACAAGCCATTAACGATCTCCCCCTGGATGGTCGCCAGGCCACGCAGTTGATCTCGGCCCTCGGCGCGTCGGCATACGGCGATGCCGGCGACACGGGCAGCAAGACGTTCTACAGTTCCACGAGGATCTCCGTGGCTGGCGGACAGAGCAACGGAACCGCCTATCTTCTCGACGGCGGAGACAACAATGACGCCATGTCGAATGTAAATATGCCGTTTCCGTTCCCGGACGCTCTCCAGGAAATGAGCATCGAGACCAGCGCGGTTTCGTCGCGTTTTGGAACCCACCCTGGGGCGACCGTGAACGTGGTTACTAAGTCTGGATCGAATGCGTTCCATGGCGATTTGTTCGAATACCTCCGCAACGGCGATTTGAACGCTCGCAACTTCTTTTCACTGACCGGCCCCGACACCCTGAAGCGGAATCAGTTTGGCGCCACCCTGGGCGGCAAGATCATCACCGATAAGTTATTTTTTTTCGGGGGCTGGCAAAGCACTCGCAATCGCTCGAATCCGCCGCAGTACATTACCCACATTCCCACCGAGGCGATGCTCGAAGGTAACTTCAGCACAATCGCGGGACCTGCCTGCCAAGCCAACGGAAAGGGCCTGACGCTGATCGATCCGGGCACCGGCGCCCCGTTTCCGGGTAATCAGATTCCCTTGTCGCTCTTTGATCCGGTAGCCCTCGCGCTCACGAAGTACCTGCCCATTAGTTCGGCCGATCCGTGTGGCAAAGTCACATTCAGCATTCCCGTAACCGGGAATGAGGATCAATGGATAGGGCGAATCGATTGGGTGCGGAGCTCCAGGCACACCTTGTACGGACGATACTTCATCGTCGATTATCAGAATCCTCCGACCTTTAACGGCCAGAACGTGCTGACCACGACCCAACCCGGAAATTTCGAGCGGTCGCAATCGGCGACCATCGCCGACAATTTTATTTTCACCCCGGATACGTTGAATACATTTCAAATTGGATTTAATCGCGTCCGCGATAATCGCGGACCTACGGACATTCCTATTAACTGGACCATGCTCGGCTCCGACATGTACAGTGCCGTGCCGAACTTTTTGTTGATCTCGAGCATGAGTGGCGGGTTTACCACATTCTGCAGCACCTGTGCACCGGGCCATTTCAATTTCAACGGCTATCAAGTAGCCGACAATCTGGATCTGATTCGCGGCCGGCATCAAATCGCCTTCGGTTTCAACCTCATTCGTATCCAGAACAACACCCTCTCCGGTTTCGACGAGAACGGCGCTCCCGCGTTTAACGGTTCCTTCACCGGGCTCGGATTGGCCGACTTCCTTCTCGGGCGCATGAGCGATTTCCAACAGACCAATGCCACACCCGACGATTTGCGGCAGTGGCTGATGAGCCTCTATGCCCAGGACAGCTTCAAGGTCTCTAAAACCTTCCTGGTGAATTTCGGCCTGCGTTGGGAACCCACCTTCCCCGATCCCGATAAATACGGCCGCGGAACCTCATTTAACATGGCCGCTTTTCTCGCCGGGCAGCGCAGCATAGTGTACCCCACCGCGCCTCCGGGCCTCTTCTTCAAAGGCGACCCCGGAATTCCGGCCGCCATGTGGAATGGGCATCTGGCCAATTTCGCTCCTCGCGTGGGTCTGGTGTGGAATCCGCACGGCGACGGCCGCGACACGTTGCGGATTGGCGGGGCCATTCTCTTCGATTCAACCGAAACATGGTTCAACGAACGCGAGACCACCAACCCACCATATGGAAACGATATTGACGTGGGCGCTACAGGAACACTCAGCGATCCGTGGGCCGGCTATCCGGGAGGGAATCCATTTCTACAGCATGGCAACTTATTCTTTCCGAAGTTCGGTGCGTATATCAACATGCCAATCAACCCCAAGCCTACTTACGTCGCCCAATGGAACGTCACTTACCAGCGACAGTTCGGCCAGACTTGGGTGGCGACAGTGAGCTACCTGGGCAACAAAACGACACATCTGTGGATCTCCGAGGAGAGCGACCCCGCTGAGTATTTGGGGACAGGCACTTGCACGATCGCCGGCATCAGTTACACGGATTGCTCTACGACCGCAAACACAAACGAGCGGCGCCTTCTCTACTTGACCAATCCGGCCACCGGTGACTATTACGCGAGCATCGATACGATGGACGACGGCGCGGTGGCGCGCTACCAGGGCCTGCTTGCGTCCGCGCAACACCGCTTTGCACGGCATTTCCTGATCAATGCCAATTTCACCGACTCCTACTGTCTCTCGGATTTCGACTTCGAAGGCGCCCTCGCCCAACCGTTGAATTCGCAGCCCTTCAATCGGCATGCGGATTGGGGCCCCTGCGTCTTTGACACGCGCTACAACTTCAACGCCTACGCGATCGCGCAAAGTTGGTGGAGTAGCGGGAGTGCCTGGCTGCGCCGCCTGCTGAACGATTGGCAGCTTGCCCCGATGATTCACGCTGCGAGCGGGCAGCCTCTCAACCTGAACTACGGCACCCCCACGGAAGGAACCGATTTCTCGCGCACCGGTTTGGGCAACGACCGGCCGAATCAGCTCCTGGCGAACCCCTATGCCACGTCGGAGAATTGCGGCAGCTCGAGCATCTGCGTTCAGTTCCTCAATCCGCAGGCTTTCTCGACTTCCATTCCGGTCGGCACCCACGGCGATGTCGGCAGAAATGCGGTACGCGGACCTGGCATGTTCGAATTCGATCTCGCGTTGAGCCGTCAATTCAAAATCAGCGAGAGATTTCGTTTGGAGGCGCGAGGCGAGGCTTTCAACGTCATCAATCACACCAATTTCGTCGGAGCGATTTCACCGCCAGGGCTGATCACTGCGTTCACAACGATGAACACCGACGCGGCTTCTTCCACGTTCGGACAGCCGCAAGCCGCCTTTGACCCCCGGATTCTCCAATTCGCCTTAAAGTTGTTCTTCTAGAACCAGCGCCGGGCCTTTGAGCGGCCCCCGGCCCGCTAAGACGGAGCGGAGGCCGCCGTGACTAACTACTTACCCTGCGAGAGCGTCCAAGTGCCTCTCTGCGTGAAACCGGCATCGTTCGGGTCCGGACTGTGGACCCCCAAAGTGGCAGGTGGCGTGTAAACCACCACTCCAGCCACACTCGGCTCGCTGATTTGTACTTGTCCCCCATTGTAGAGGAGTCTAAAGCTCTCGTTCGGCTGTGGCACAGAGGCGCACGGATACTGGATCAGGTACCTATCGCCGGACTCATTTTCGGTTACGTTCGCGCACAAGCCGTTTTGGGCGTTCGCTAATCGCATAACCTGGCTCGTCGGCGTCGGCATAAGGTTCCACTCCTGGCTCGGCGAATTGCCGTAAGGCCCAGCCACGGTTAAATCGGCCCCTGGTACGTTCCCACTGGGCGCCGTAATCAACGCGCCATTATAGACCGAAGTGAAAACTACTTTATTGAACGTCTGGCCTTGGGACACCGTCACTGTGCCTTGGCTATTTACCCAAGCGTATTGGTGGCCGTCAGGCAGTGTGGTGATGCCAGTGACTTCGTGACCGCCATTGTTACCGCCCGTGGAACCGAGGAAAGGCGCATTGAAACTAAAAACACCGCCATCCTTGGCAACCATCCAATAACCGGTGATATTTCCCGAAAGATCCTTGCTCGGTGCAAGTCCAGCAGCACGGCTTCCACCAGGGCTCTTTCCACCGGTAGAGCCGTGAAATTGAGCATCGCCGAAGCTGAAGACGCCGCCATCCCCCAGCAGGATCCAGTAGCCTTTGCCGGATGTGGTTGGGACGATACTCTCTGCTAATCCCGCGTTCTCATTGTCGTGTTTGCCGAAATACTGTGCTGTGCCTGCGGTGAAAACCTCACCGTCCGAAGTGACCGCCCAAAGTCCTTGTCCGTCCGGCGTGGCTGCGACCGCCGAGATTTCCCCACCTTGGGAATAATAGTGGTACACCGAACAGTTCCCGAGCTCGCCGCCGCAGAGTTCCGGCGCAGTGCCTCTGGAGTAGATGTGACCGCGGGTTCCCACCACAAAATAGCCGTTTTGGCCTGGAATCGCGGCGATAGTCCCAGCTTCGGCTACGTTTTCGAACTGCGGCGCACCGCCCACGGTGAGTGTTCTACCGGAGGGACTGGCTCCGTTGTCGATCCCCTTATCGAGTTGCACCCAAAATCCCCCGTATGGAGCCGCCGCGATACTGGTGTAGTTGTCTTTGTGAGCCTCACGGCAGGGCCGATCGCCAACAAGCCCCTCAGGAGGCGACGATGGACACCCCACCGCGGAGGTTCCCTCCAACGAGCCGCTAATCACATGGCGCTGCGGCGTGGTGAAGCCATTACACGTCGGAGATGCACACGTCACTTCCAGACTCTCGGGCGCCCTTATGAGCACAGTGCCGCCGTTGTCGGTCAACACGCTGGTATAAAAGAGTGCCAGGCCTGGCAATCCGGTCTGGTTGTCGCCCCAACTCGTTAAAAAGAGGCCTGTGGACTTAAGGTTTTTATTCCCTATGACGGTAATGTAAGTGGCGCCAGGGCGCACGCTGCCCCCTTGCGTAGTGATGTTGACGTCGCGCTCGTCGTCTTTTTCGGCGTCGTAGATGAACGACCCGGTCGCGGTCCCGCCGTCGTCGAACTGCACATTGGTAAGCGTCCATCGTACCGGCTTCGCGAACGTCGAGGCCGGCACCAGGCTCAAGCCGAACAGCGTGAGCAGTAATTTCGTCGCATTCATGGATAACCCCTCCCAGGATTCGAATGGTTACGTTTTTTCGCGCCCTATTCACCCACGAAAATCGCAGGCCGGGGTCCACTCGACAGGGTGTTTGTTTGCGCAGGGTTGCGGCTTCGCCGCCTCTTGAAAAGGGCAGGACTTTCCTAAATTTCGTGAAGACGACTCTCGCGTGCGCTTCTCTTTAATGTGAAACTACCTGTCGCAGTCCGCGGAAAAACAATTCGCGCCGCTGGCGGTGGCGTCGCGAGGAGCGAGAATGAAACTGCAGTCCGCGGGCCCGCTGCCACGCTTGTTTGCTCCGACACCTCAGGCCGCGCCCGGCAAGCTGCGTCCCGATATCTCGTGGATCTCTGATGTCGCAGGGAGTCTGCTTGTTCGGAAGTCATTCTTGTATCAATTGCCTGTATTCGGCGTGCGCTTTGCATTGGTGACAAGTGAAGGGAAATGAGCCATGTGGACTGTTCAAGACGCCACGAGCAACAGCACGGACCGTGAGCTCGTGGCAAGCGCTCGCGCTGGAAGCCGAGAGGCGATGGAGGAGTTGATCGGGCGTCATTATCAAACTTGCGTCCGAGTGGCGTCCCGAATCCTCGGCGATCGCATCGAGGCCCAAGACCAGGTTCAAAATGCGTGCGCGAAGGCCTTTGAGCGGCTTGATCAATACGAAGGGCATGCCGAATTCCGTACCTGGCTCTGCCGCATCGTCTCCAACCAATGCTTGATGGTGCTGCGAACACGGCGACAAAGACAGTTCTTTTTCCTTGACGCGGATTGGGTGCGAGAGAGCGGCTGTTCCATCGTATTGAAGGCGGGAGGACTCAATGCCGAACAACAGATCCTGGAGCGGGAAGCTATGGAATTGCTTCAAAGGGAAATGCGCCGTATTCCTTCTTCTTTGAGGACAGTGCTGCTGCTGCGGCATGTGGATGAGCTCAATCTGCAAGACATCGCCCGGCGCTTGGATCTAAGCGTGGCGGCGGCGAAGTCACGGTTGCAACGCGCGCGGGGCGAGCTTCGCAACCGGATGTTCCAGTGCTACGGAATGGACCCGACTACACGCCGCACTCTACCGCGTAGAGCGACTGAACGGGCCGCCTAATCCCTGCTCGGCTACGAATTGAGCTTAAGCTAGCGGCCGGCCGCGCGCGCCACCATGATTTCGCCGTTCTCTTCGTCTAACTCAGATAAGATCAGGCTCTTCGTCGCCGGATTAAAAGTGAGACTCTTTGTATCGATGAAGAGGGGTTTCTGCAGTTCTCTCACGGTTTCGATCTTTTCTGTCGCGAAACGGTAGAAGACGATCGATGGGGCTGAGCGTTCCAATCCGGCAAAATAGATGCCCTCGTCGCTGATGGCCCAATGACGATTTACGTTGTATTCGCCCGTCCCTGGAACCAGCGCTTCGGGCCCGCCCGTAACAGGCATTTGGTAGATGCCCAGCTCTGGCGCTGAGGGGATAAAGTACAGAGTCCGCCCGTCCGGCGACTCAAAGGCCTGACGGCCGCCCCGGGTGGTTACGGGAATCGCCCGGCCGCCTTCCACGGGGCGTTTCCAGATCCGGACTTCGCCGCCGTGGTCTGAGTTGAAGTACACGTAGCGTCCATCGCGCGACCAGGTAGGCATCCGTTCTTCGTCGGAATTGACGTCCAGCAGGCGAGGTGGGCCGCCGACGGCGTCGACGATCATAATCACCGAATGACCGTTCGGACGGGCGTCGAACGCGATCCGCCGGCCGTCGGGAGACCAAGACGGCGATCCGGCCGGCCTTCCCAGAAGACGGCCACCAAAATCTTGGCCCAAATGCGTTCTTTGCACTGGCGCACTGCCATCTGCATTGGCGATCCAGATCTCCCAAGAACCCGTGCGGGTGGAAGACCACACTAGCGATCGGCCATCCGGGGAAATGTCGGGATCGATGTTGACCCCTGCTGCCGCAGTAAGCTGCAGCGGCTGCGCGCGCGAGTTCGTCACTGGCACGCTCCAAAGATTTATGTGATAGATCGGAGT
>JASIGB010000922.1:0-4845 GCA_030045355.1 Bryobacteraceae bacterium | reverse complement strand
AGCGCTAGCGCGGCCAGCACGATTCGTCCCGCCAATCCGCCGATTTCTTGCGTGCCTTGGACGCTAGAAATGGCTTGTCCGCGCGCGCCCGGTCCAAGCGCTGCCACTTCGCGCAAGCCCGGCGTGATTTGCGGCGATTGCTGGATGGTGCCGAACGCCGCTCCATAAGCGCACGCGACGAGCAGGGCGGTGACGATCGTCACGCGGCGGAATTTGGGACTGAACAATTCACGTACGCTCGGGCGCTTCAACGTGCCCTCGACTCGCTGGTGCTCCCACTGCGGCGATTCGGGCAGGAAAGGCCGGATGATGGCGAGCGGAATGGCGGGTGCGACACCGGCGATTAACGCGTAGCGCCAGGCGGCATGCGCGCCGTAGATGGCGGGCATCGCGAGTCCCCAGCGATTGGCGACGTAGAACGCGCCCGCGGTGAGCACGCCGCCGAGCGATGCGAAGGCCTGGGTATAGCCGAGCACGGCCTCGCGCGTTTTCGGTTCGGGAAAAATTTCGGCCAGCCATGCGACCGCGGCGACGAATTCCACGCAAGTTCCCGCGAAGGAAAGCGTGCGGAAGATAAGCAGAGATTCGACGCTTCCCGCGAGTCCCGAAGCGGTGGCGCAGAAGGCGTAGACCAGAATGCTGTAGGTGAGGATGCGGCGTCGTCCGAAGCGATCGGCCAGGTAACCGCCCCAGAGGCCGCAGAATCCGCCGGCGAGCGGAGGGATCCAGAACAGATAGCCGGCCCAATCGCGATATGCGGGCGTGCCGGGACGCAGATGCGCGAGGTCGGCAAGCGCGGGCTGCAGGATCAGCGGTCCAACCAGCACGACATAAATGTCGAAGAGGAAGCCCATGGCCGCGACGGCGCAGATGGTCCATTTGACGCTGGCGGACATAAGCCGCAAGCGTAGCATGCGGATGGCGTTGGCATGCGCCAAGGCGGGATTAGGGGCCTGGCAATTTCGATATCATGAGCGGCGAGGTGCAATCATGCGAACCGCACTCCTGGCGCTCTGTCTAATCGAGACAGTCTCTGCCGCAACCGTACAGTTGGATTCTGGGATGATTTCGGGGACTAGCGGCAAGGATGCCGGCGTCCAGGTTTACAAAGGCATTCCCTATGCCGCTCCGCCGGTGGGCGATCTTCGATGGCGCGAGCCTCAGCCGGTGGCGCATTGGGATGGCGTGCGCAAGGCGGATGAGTTCGGCGCGATGTGCACCCAGGCATCTCGCGGGGCGAACGAGGCCCCCAAGATATCCGAAGACTGCCTCTTCTTGAACGTTTGGACCGCCGTCTCACCCACCGATCGCCGCCCCGTGATGGTGTGGATTCATCCCGGCGGCTACAACAGCGGCTCGGGTGCGGCACCTGGTTATGACGGCGAAGCGCTGGCTAAGAAAGGCGTGGTGCTGGTGACCATCAATTACCGGCTGGGCGTGTTCGGATTCTTTTCGTATCCCGAGCTGACGAAGGAATCGCCGCATCACGCTTCGGGCAACTACGCGTTCATGGATCAAGTCGCGGCCTTGCAGTGGGTCAAGCGCAACATCGCGGCGTTCGGAGGCGATCCGCGGCGTGTCACCGTGTTCGGAGATTCCGCCGGATCGGCCAGCATCGCGAATCTCATGGGATCGCCGCAAGCCAAGGGGCTGTTCCAGCGCGCGGTCGGCGAGAGCGGCGCCTGGATGGGGCTTTCGGTTGCGCCGATGCGGACGCTGGCCGAAGCCGAACAGTCCGGCATGAAGATCGCCGAGGACCTGCACGCGCAAGATTTGGCTGCGTTGCGCGCGATTCCGGCCGCTGACTTACTCAAAGCAGGACGCGGCGGAGGACCGGTGATCGACGGATGGTTCTTGCCGGAAGATGTCGCGACCATTTTCGCCGAGCATAAGCAGAACGATGTGCCGCTCATCGTGGGATCCAATCAGGACGAAGGAACGTTCTTCCTGCGGCCCACCACGGCGGCGAAATTCATCGAGCGCTCGCGCACGCGTTTCGGCGATCGCGCGGATGCGTTCCTGAAGCTGTATCCGGCGGGATCGGACGAAGAAGCGAGCGCGTCGCAACTGGCGGCGTTTCGCGACGAGCTGGCGTTCGTGATGCGGATCTGGGCGCGGGCGCAGACCAAGACCGGCCGCTCGAAAGCGTACCTGTTCTATTTCACGCACCAGCCGCCGCTGCCGGTGGGCCAGACGGTGCGCGGAGGATTCGGTTCGGGGGCCACGCACGGCTCGGAAGCGCAGTACATCTTCGGAAACCTGTTAGGGCCGCGCGCCTGGACGGATCTGGATCGCGAGGTTTCGCAAACCTTGTCGTCGTACTGGATCAATTTCGCGACCAACGGTGATCCCAACGGCAAGGGACTCGCCAAATGGCCGGCCTTCGACGATCGCGACAACGACCGGCCGCTGGTGCTCGGTGATAGGGCCGAGATTGGAACGGAGCCAAATCGAGCGCAGCTTGCGTTTTTCGAGTCGATCTATAAGAAAGAGCCCGACGCGGAACGTTGATGCTTCTACTGTCTTATCCAGGGCTTGAGCCCGAGAGCCAGATGCAGACGCACGCTGTAAATGCTGACAGGGCCGCGGTCGTGATTGTACGCAATATTCGTATCGTGCTGGTAGTCAAAAGTGGTGTAGAAGCCGGGGAATAAACGCACTGAATAGAAGCTTTCCCAGACATACTCCGGAGCGTAATTCAAGCGGCCATCGCCGATCAGAAAATCCAGGCCGCCGGCAGCCAGGTACTCGCGATGAACAGCCGATAAGCCGCCTGCGGTAAACGCCGTTCCCACCACATCGAATTTTCTGTGCCAGCGCGTGCCTTTGAACGAGACGCCGCCGCTCGCCAGACGATCGATCGCCGTGAATGCGAAGCTTTGCGTTTTGCCGTCGTTCCAGCCCAGTCGTGTGAACATGCCGAGGTTAGAGGTGATCGCCTGATTGAAGCTGATGCCCGTGCCGTACTTGAGCGTGCCCACGCGGTCAGTGAGCGAAATGTCAGGAGTCGTCCCGGTTGCCTTTGCCAGATTCAAAGCTTCTTGATAGTTCCCGCCCTGTTCGCGGTTGTCGTAAGCGAGGACGCGAATGGCTCCGTCGCGCTTGCGCCACGAATAGCGCCGCTCACCTTCCCAGACCTGGCCGTGATCGCGGAACAGCCGCAAGTCGAACTGCTGGCCATTGGCAATTTTCGGCTCAGCCACGATGCCGTAGCGAAACGCCCATTTTCGCGTGTGCACTTCCTGCACGATTCCCCAGGTGTAGCCGCGCGTATCGGCCGGATAATCCCAGGCGCCGTTGTACATCACGCCCCAGGCCATGAACTGAGTGCGGGGGTCGTGCGTGTAGTCGTTGTCGTCGAAAAAATCGGTGATCGTGAATCGCCCCGCGTATATCGAATAGCGATCCACGGGCCGAACGCCTGCGAGCTGGTTTTCATCGCTCTCCTGGCGCTCTTTCTCGGCGCCAAATCCGAAATCGTGCTGGAGGTAGAGCCGGGCGAGATACGGCTTGGGCTCCGCGCTCGCAACGCGCGGAATCTCGCCATTGGGCTGATTGGCAATCCCGTTGACGCCGCTAAATCCTCTTCCGCCCGCAATCTCGGGATTAAAAATCAAAAACGTGTTCTCCTCCAGACGCGCCGTGAAAAAGAGCGTCGTCGTGAGCGAGACGTCGCGCTCGGGATAATCCTGCAGACTTAGCGGACCGCCGTAGGGAGCGTAGAACGTGCCATGATAGTCTCCGATCGATGTCGCCTGATAATACAGGTTCCAGTTCTCCGATTCCGTGTCCTCGGCCAAGTTGCCATTGCCCGAAGGCGCAGTGTCCGGCGCCGCGGGTGGCGTTTCCTGGGCGCGGCCGAGCACGCAGGAGGCGAGCAGTATGCCAGTTGCGAACAGCATCTTCGGCAGCATTGGCACAGTTTTAGTCATTGGTGCGACCCGCACACGCCCAGCTAGTAGCAGCCTTTCTGTCAGAATTTGGAGGCGCCAAGGAGCGGCGCCGCTAGACAAGAATATACCCGCCGGGGTATCCTTGTAAAGGCCTTTTTCAAGACAATTTGATGACAGGTTCGAATGGCCCACACTGTTGAAGAGAAGAAAAAGCTGCTGAACCGCATTCACCGGATCATGGGGCAAGTCGCCGCCATTGAGAAGGCGCTCGACCAGGAAGCGGAATGTTCCGACATCCTCCACAACATCTCGGCATGCCGCGGCGCGATGGATGCGCTGATGGCCGAAGTGATTGAAGGTCACATTCGCTACCATGTGCTAGGCCCAAATGGATCTACCACGGACGAACAGATCCGCGCCGCCGACGATTTGGTGAGCGCGCTGCGAGCCTACCTCAAGTAGATCGCCGCGGCGGAGGAATGCCACAATAGAGTCGGACGCGCACATTCGCCAATATGCAGTTTCGTAACTCGACGTGGATGCTTGCCGCCGCATGCTGCCTCGCGGCCGCACCCCAGTTCGCGCAAGGCGCGGACCCAACTCCCAAACGGCTTTATGTGGAAGCGTTCGCCACGAAAACAGACGCTGAAAAACTTCGCGAGGACGTGACCGCGGACGTTCGAAAGCTGGGTTCCTTCACGCTGGTTCCGAATGAAGCCCAAGCCGACTTGGTCTTGGGTGGTGGCGGCGAAATCTGGGTCACAGGCTACCGCAGCTTCAGCCCGCGCTCGCATATGAAAATGCCGAGCAACGGAACGCCTGTTTACGGCGGTTATCTGTCGGTGGAGCTAAGAAACAAGCAGGGCGTGACGCTCTGGTCGTACCTGGCGACGCCGGGCGTCGCATCCGAGGACGCCGCGAAGGACATTGCCAAGCGCATCGCGAAGCATCT
>JASIGB010000009.1:0-3509 GCA_030045355.1 Bryobacteraceae bacterium | reverse complement strand
ATTTGCCGCTTCACGATTTGGCGCGACGAGCGTGGACAGGATTTGATCGAATACGCGCTGATGGTTGGGTTTGTGGCTGTGGCGGCGGGGTCGATCATGCCAGGCGTATCGAGCAGCGTCAGTAAGATCTTCGGCAAGGTGTCGAGCGTGATGGCGAACGCGGCGACGAGCTGACCGCGCGGGAAAAGAAGAGCGAGCGATGCCGCTGCGGCGCTACATCATCACGGGTGCGCCGGGCGCGGGGAAGACGGCGATCGTCCGGCAGTTGGAGCTGGACGGGTTCAGCGTGGTGGAGGAGGCCGCGACTGACGTGATCGCCGCCGCGCAGGCACGAGGAGAAGTTGAACCCTGGAGGGATCCCGCGTTCATCGATGCCATTGCCCATCTACAGAGGGCCCGCGAGATGCGAGCAGCGCATCGAGGGGATGAGGTGCAGTTTCACGACCGCTCCACGGTGTGCACGGTGGCGCTGGCGGTGTATCTGGGCTACGATTTTTCGCCATTTCTCGCGAGCGAACTGGAGCGCATCAGGAACGAAGCGGTCTACGAAAGCCGAGTGTTCTTCATTCGCAATCTGGGGTTCATTACGCCGACTGAGGCGCGGCGAATCAGCTTTGAAGACACGGTACGATTCGAGACAATTCACGAGGAGATTTATCGTGGCTTCGGTTTCGAGCTGGTGTCGATCGAGCCGGCAAACGTGGCGGAGCGGATAAGCGCGATCAAAGCGGCTATCTTGTAAGTAACGTGAGGCGGGCATTGCCAGCAAGCCAACGTTAGTTCTAGTACGATCGCGCACCGGCGCGAGCCACGGCGCGCATGACGTTCCGGCGATTTTCGACACTTAATTTTGAGAGCTTAATTTCGACTTCATCGAGGTATCGTATGCAATTATTCATGCGCTGGGCCAAATTGCGTCCACTGCGTTTCAGCGGCCTGGCATCGTGCATCATTGTGGCGGCGTCGCTCGCGCCGGCTTCGGCAGACGTTATTTATAACGGAGGCGCGCCGGACCAGGGCGGCCAGATCTACTCGGAGCTCCCCGGTTCAGCAGCGATGAGCTTCGAACTTTCTCCTGGGGAGACGGAGATTACAGGTGTCGAGTGGTGGGGCGGCTGTTACCCGTCGACTACGTGCGGTTCCGGTACCTTTGAGATCTCCATCTGGACCGACGACAGCGGAACTCCGGGCACGGTAGTGGATTTCGCCCCGGTTGGCGACGGCAATCAGGCCGCTACGGGGAATATGATCCAGGGCTCGAGCGGATGGGACGAATACGAATACAGCGCGGGCTTTGGGGCATTCACTAACCTCAGCGCCGATACGACCTACTTTCTGGTGATCCAGGAGACCGAAGCCGAGCCCTCAGGAACCTGGGGCTGGGAAACAACCTCATCGGCTCCCGCCGGGGCGTTCCTGGAAGGGAACGACGGAACAGACGGCTGGACAAGCCTGCCCGAGACGCTTGCATTCGAGTTGACGGGTCCAACGTCCGCAGTGCCCGAACCGGCGACTTTGCCGCTGCTCGGCACGGGCATGGTTTTTCTGATCGTTGTGTGGCAGCGCAGCAGGCGCAGCCGCGCAGCTATCGCTTAACGAATTCGGAGGCGGGGCTGGAGCTAAATGCTCCAGCCCGTGTCCACGGCGTTCGAGCGGCCGTTTGGGCGGTCCGGGCCCGGCGGGCTCGTCGAACAAATTCCCGAAAGATGTTAGCTTGGAGGCAAGGGAATTTATGCCTCCGTCACCCGAGAACGCCGAACTCCGTCCCCGCCCCACTGGTGACGAGCCTGGCGTGGGCCTGGAAGTGCGGGTGAAGTCGCCGACCTGGGAAGTGGGCGTGGGGGCGGTGCTGCAGGACTTCACGCCGGGCGAGGTAATCCTGCTGCTGGACGATCCGATCACAGCACAGACACACGTGGCGGTGGAAGTGAATACCTGCTCGTTCCACGGCGAGATCCTGTATTGCAAGCCGAGCGGCAGCCGCTGGGAAGCGCACGTTTCATTCGACGACGTGGATGCGAGCGGGTTGCGGCGGAGCCCGCGGTTTCCCGTCCGCATTCCGGCGCGCTTGTTTGCGAGCGGGTGCGGCGGTCCCATAGAAGCGACGATCCTGGATATCTCGGGCGAAGGATTGGGCTTGGAGATCGGGCGTGCGGTGCCCGCGCAGACCAATGTCGCGGTGCAAAGCGAGGACGCGGTCGCGCTGGGCCATGTACGGCACTGCCGCGAGATCGGGCCGGGGGCTTTTCGCGCGGGCATTCTGCTGCAGCACATCATGAAGCGCGACGGCGAGCTGGTGCGCGCGGCGGCGGAATCGGGTTGGATGAGCCGGTTGGGATTGGGGCGGAAGAAGGGGAGATAGGATCGGGCCGGCTGCGGGCCGGGATCGGGGACCAGGTGCGGTCCAGGCATTCGATGCAAAGGCGTAGAATCGGAGCATGGAACTGGTCGTTAACGGGACGCATTACCGGTTGCTGGTGGATCCGGAGCGCAGGCTGCTATGGGTGCTGCGCGATGAGCTGGACCTGACGGGAAGCAAATACGGCTGCGGCGAAGGGCAATGCGGGGCGTGCACGGTTCTGATTGACGGCGCGCCGGTGCGGTCCTGCATCGCACGCGTGGGCGCGGTAGCGGGCAAAGAGATCACCACCATCGAAGGGCTGGAGCAGGAGGCGAAGCTGCATCCGGTGCAGGAAGCCTTCATCGAAGCCGATGCGATGCAATGCGGGTATTGCACGCCCGGAATGATCCTGGCGAGCGTGGCGCTGCTCGGTAAAAAGCCGAAGCCCGAAGACGCCGAGATCCGGCGCGCGCTCGAAGGGCATATTTGCCGGTGCGGAACGTATCCGCGGATTTTGGCGGCGGTGCGGATGGCGGCAGGAGCGGCGCATGCCTGAAATCGAACAGGAACGGTACGAATTGTTTGAAGCGCCAGCGTACCGGTTCGAGCCGGAGCAGAGCGAATCGGGGCTTCAGCGGCGCGATTTCTTCAAGCTGCTGGGCGGCGGGCTGGTCCTGCTGTTGGTCGTGGACGGGAAGGCGAGCGCGCAAGAATCGGGACAACGTGGGTCAGCGTTTCGTCCGGACGCGCGGCCGCCGGAACTGGCGGCGTGGCTGCACATCGATGAAGATGGCGCGGTGACGGTCTACACGGGAAAGGTGGAGGTCGGGCAAAATATTCGAACGTCGCTGGCGCAGGCGGTGGCGGAGGAGTTGCGCTCACCCATCGGCATGGTGCGGCTGGTGATGGCGGACACGGAGCTTACGCCGTACGACATGGGGACGTTCGGCAGCCGGACCACGCCGCTGATGGCGCCGCAGATGAAGAAGGTAGGGGCGGCGGCGCGGGAAGCGCTGGTCGATCTGGCAGTCGAGATGTGGAAAGTGGACCGCAGCTCGGTGAGCGTCGCGGGCGGGAAGGTGAGGAACAGCACGAGCGGCGACTCCATCGGCTTCGGGGAGTTGACGCGCGGGCAAAAGCTAATGCGGGTAGTAGATGGCGCGCAGGT
>JASIGB010000921.1:0-2976 GCA_030045355.1 Bryobacteraceae bacterium | reverse complement strand
TTCACCGGGATCGCCAAAATGGGCCAGCACCAGCTTTTCGATTTCACCTCGGTCGCAGCCAGCCGCGTGCGCTGCGATCACGAAATCCTCGATATGAGCGCGAAGTTCGCGTTGAATATCCTGCCGCCGCTTCCTCGACGAAACCTGCGAGGTGTTCACGATGTAGTCGATCAGTTCCTCCGCCGAGCGCATTTATTTGCTCTCCAGTATTGCGGCGATCGCACCCGTCAGATGGTGCCACTGCTTTTCGTATTCCGCTGCGGCTTTCCTGCCTTTGGGGGTCAGCGAGTAGTATTTTCGCTCCCTCCCGTTTTCGGCTGTACGCCATTCGGATTTGATCTGACCCTTTTTCTCCAGTTGATGCAGCGCGGGGTAAAGCGTGCCCTCCTTGAACTCGAATGCATTGCCACTGCGGCGCGAGGCTTCCTGAAGAATTTCATAGCCGTACATTTCTCCTCGCGAGAGCAAGTTGAGCAGCAACAAACCGATGCTTCCCTTCAAAAATTGTGCTTCGATGTCCATTACACCTTCACAGCTTGCTTTACAAGCCTTGGATAACAAGGTATCATCGAATGACGGGACTGTCAATCCTATTGGCGCTCCTCTTTTCGATGCGAATCGAACAGAAACCGGGCTCCCAGGGAACCAGACCCGAGGAGCCCGCGGCATGGGAGGTGCGCGATGTGGAAAGGCTTAATTAGGTTATCGGGGGCCTTAATTTGCCTGACGTCGGTCGGCCTACCCCAGGGAAACTCCGAGGTGCCAGGCCGGATGCCATCACCGCTCGACAGGCGAGCCTAGACATGTCCTCCATCACGTTCCGCTCAATGGGCGATGCTATGAAAGCAGGACGCGAGGCAAAGAGTCAAGGCTATCCGGCGGCCGCTCTCGCCAAATGGGCCAAGGTGCTTCCGCGAATGTTTCCGCCTGGCACTGCCGCGGGTGACACATCTGCGTTTTCTCAGGCCCTCCCCTTAATCTGGAAAGACCGAGCTGGCTTTGATCGAGCAGCGGCCAATTATGCGGCCGCTACAGCCCGGCTCGCTGCCCTCGCCGCGGCCAATGACACGCTCGGTTTCACAAGAGAGCTCGACGAGGTTAACCAAGCCTGCAACTTCTGCCATAGCCGGTTTAAAGAAGGGGACCAGGGTCCACCGAAGAAATAAACATGGCGCTCCGCGTTTTTTAGGCACTGAGGCGGGGACAAGGGCGATCGCCCATGTACGCACCCCTTTTCTCCGCTCGCCGGGCTCTTCCTTCTCTGCGCTTCGGACGGCTTTTCTTGACGAAGCTGACTACTTTCACCACAATCGAGATGCCAGCGTGGCTACGCTTCGACGGTGTTGGGGATCATCCCGGAATGCCGTTCTATGCTAACTGCTTTTTGATCGGTAGCTCACGGATGCGTTTGCCGGTGGCGGCGAAGATCGCGTTGCAGATCGCGGGCGACATCGGCGGAACGCCCGGTTCCCCGACTCCGGCGGGCGGCGCGGTGCTGGGCACGATGTGGACGTGTGTCTCGAGCGGCGCTTCGTTTATCCGCGCTACCGGATAATTGTTGAAGTTGGATTGCGTGACGCGGCCGTTAGTGGCGGTGATCTCGCCCATCAGCGCGATGCTGGTCCCGAAGACGGACGCACCTTCGAGTTGCGCGGTCACGCGATCCGGATGAACCACCTTGCCGGTGTCGAGCGCGATGTCGACGCGTGGGATGCGGATCTGGCCCTTGTCGACTTCCACTTCCACCACGGTCGCGACGTAGGTCAGGAAGCTGCGATGGACGGCGATTCCGAGCGCGCGTCCATGGCCGGGCTTTTTCTTGGCCCAACCGGACTGCTCGGCGGCGATCTCGATCACGCGGCGCATGCGCGCGGTATCCAGCATGTAGGGATCGTCGCCTTTGCGCTCTTTGGGCGGGCGCAGATCGATCTTGCGCGGTTGGCCCAAGACATCGAGCAGGTACTCGACGCGATCCCGCCCGGCCGCGGCCGCCAATTCGTCGGTGAAGGACTGGACGGCGAAAGCGTGCGGGATGTTGGCCACCGATCGCAGCCAGCCGATGCGAATGTGCGTGTCGGCCGGACCGCACTCGGCGCGGAAGTTGGCGATCTCGAAGGGAACGTCCACCCAGCCCATGTCGAGCTCGAAAGATCCGTACTTGGCGTCGACATTGTCCTGCGACTCGATGGGCGGGAACACGCTGCGCTGGAGCCAGGCCACGGGCCTGCCTTTTTGGTCAGTAGCGGCTTTTATGTACATCGCCGCGACGGCGTGATAAAAGTCGAAGCGAATGTCGTCCTCGCGGCTCCAGACCACCTTGACCGGCCTGCCGAGTTGCTTGGAGAGCATGGCCGCTTCGGCGACGTAATCGGGTTTCGATTTGCGGCCGAAGCCGCCGCCGAGCAGCGTCACATGGCAGGTGACGTCGGCGGGCTTGATGCCCACGGCCTTGGCGACGGTTTCCTGCACGGCTTGCGGGTTTTGCGTCGGCACCCAGGTTTCCACCTTGCCGTCCTTGAATTCGGCGACAGCGACCGGCGGCTCCATGGAAGCGTGCGCCAGGTGCGGGACGTAATATTCGGCTTCGTGGATTCTCTTCGCGGTTTTGAACGCGGCGTCCACGTCGCCATCGTTGCGCGCGACTTTGCAAGGCTGCCGCGCGGTGTCCTGCAGCGTCTTCTTATATGCGGCCGAATCCAGGCTGGCGTTTGGCCCCAGATCCCAATCGACTTTGAGCTTCTTGCGGCCTTGCATCGCAGCCCAGGTATTGTCAGCGATCACCGCAACCCCGCCCAGCGGTTGGAAGCCGTAAGGCGGTGTGAAGCGCGGGATGGTAAGCGTTGTGGAGACGCCGCGGACCTGGCGAGCCTCGGCGTCGTCGTAGGTCTTCAGCTCGGCGCCGAACACCGGCGGATGCTCGATGGAGGCGTAGACCATGCCGGGCATGCGCGCGTCCATGCCGAACGTCGCGCGGCC
>JASIGB010000920.1:0-2741 GCA_030045355.1 Bryobacteraceae bacterium | reverse complement strand
AACCAACGCCCGTGCAGGGCGTCCAAGTACGGCTTAGGCTGCGTGAACGAGAATGTCGTCGAGCGAATCCGACCCGTCTTCCTGATTGCGATCCGCGATTTCCTGGCACTGGATGCAGTACGCAGCCCAGGGCACAGCATGTAAACGCTTGATACTAATGTCTTCTTCGCAATGCAGGCAAACTCCGAAGCTGCCTTCCTCGATGCGGTGCAGCGCGGCGCGGACATTACGCAAAAGGTTAGATTCGCGATCCAAATTGCGAATGGCGAGTTCGCGTTCCGCGGCGTTTTGGACCTCATCCAGCGCGTCGGGACTCTTCTCGATCGTAATTCCTTCACGATTCCGTAACACCTGCGCTAACTCGGCCTGTTTTGCTTCCAGGGCTTCTTTGAATTTGTTTAGCTCGGTCTTCGTCATGGGCTTAACTCTCCTTTTTCTTATTGGTTACTTCACTTTCACTCACGGGCACTTTCAACTGGTTTAGACGCGGGACCCTCTCGAAAGGTTCAAGTCGTTACAGCAAATTACTGAACTAGGGTGAACTCTGAAGCTTAACAGCCGATGGCAGCGCCCACCAGCCGGAGAGGGGTTCAGCAGTCTCGCTCTGAGAATCATACCACATCCGCTAAGCAATTCAAGTGCCAGAATAATTTTTAATGGTAATGGCACTTTCAAGGCTCAGGTTCTCCTTTATACTTACCGGCGTTCTGCCTCATATCGACGGCCAGGGTCCAAACGTTTATGGGTCACTTCCGACTCTAGGGCAGAAAGACGTACGAAGGCTGTCACTCGTAACGGAAAACCTGGCAATCGGTGCTGTATACTGATTACCTTCTGGCTAGAAATTATTCCGCTACGCATGGGGAACCTCACGCAACCAACCAGCCGGTAAATGCTACCCTTCCCCCCTGCTCTTCCTTCCGCGAAGGCCTCCTTCCATTTCCAGCGAATCAGGTGGCCTGCCGCCATTCTTTCTCTCCTGTTTTTTTGCTCAGGGCTAGCCTTTCTCCCGCTGGCGGGTATACAAGGCGACGAGACCCTATTTGCCGCAGCCTGGTATCTGCCCGAGGCCCGCACCTTCCACACTCACGCCTTCGGCCGAGAAATCCCTTTGATGCTGCTCTCCTACCTGGGGGCTCTGAAAAGTTGGATTCTCTTTCCCATCGTGAACCGCATCCGGCCGTCTTACATCACCCTTCGATTACCGGCTCTGTTGATCGGCGCCGTGACCGTCTGGCTTTTTTTCCGGCTGCTCGAAGAACTGCACGGCCGAAAAGTCGCGTTGGTAGGCGGAGCGTTGCTCGCCACTGACACCATATTTCTGCTGACCACCTGCTACGACTGGGGCCCCGTAGCGCTGCAACATCTACTGGCGCTGGCCGGGATCGCGTTTCTGGTTCGATTCGCCAGGACCGGCAAACGATCCAGCCTGTTTTTGGGCTTCTTCTGGTTCGGGCTGGCGTTTTGGGATAAGGCCTTGTTTATCTGGCTGTTCAGCGGATTGGCGGTGGCAACGGTTGCGGTGTTTCCGCGCGGACTCAAGGCGCGGTGGAGCGCCGGGAACCTGGGACTGGCAGCGGCGGGATTGATCCTGGGCGCGCTGCCGCTGATCGCCTACAACCTAGTCTCAGGCTTTGAGACTTGGCGCTCCAATTCGAGCTTTATGCTTTCCCAGTTCCCTTCCCGCTTGGAGGCGCTGAAGCTGACCTGGGACGGCGAGATTCTGTTCGACTTCCTGGCCCGAGCTCCCGGGGCGACAAGCGGCAATATGCGGATCCCCCACACGGCGCTGTTCGGCGTCTCCCAGGCGGTCCATGCGCTCGCGGGTATACGCTACCACAACGCGCTCGGGCCCGCGTTTCTGCTCGGGTTGGCGCTTGTCGCATGGCTCTGGCGGACGCCGGCGCGCAAGCCGATGCTATTCTGCCTGATCGCGATGGCCGTGGCCTGGCTGGAGATGGCGTTCACCAAGGACGCGGGATTGGGCGCACATCATGTGGTGCTGTTATGGCCGTTCCCGCACTGGTTTCTGGCGGTGGTGTTCGTCGAGGCCGCGGAATGGCGGGGGCTGCAATGGAAGCACGCAGGCACGATTCTGCTCGCCGCAGTAGTGAGCTTTCTGGCCATCGACAATCTGCTGCTGACGAACGAATACTACTATCAGCTCGCCGCCTACGGAGCGAACAAAAGCTGGGACGACGCGATCTTCCCTCTATCGGAGGAAGCCGGGCATATCCACGCCCCGGAACTGGCGATTTACGATTGGGGGATTCTGAACCAGCTCGTGGTGCTGCATCGCAACCGCCTGCCGCTCTACTACGCCGACGAATCGGTTCTCACGCCGGCCATGACGGCGATCGATCGCCAGTACCTCGCGCAACGCCTGGCAAAAGACGTTTGGATCGGCCATACCGCGGCGTTCGAGCAGTGGCCGGGGGTGAACGACAAGATTGAACGCGGCGCGCGGGCGCTAGGCTTGGAAAAACAAATGATCGAGACGGTGGCGGACCGCAATGGGCGCGCGGTGTTCCAGATTTTCCGGTTTGTGAAAGGCACCACTCCCTGACGGTCGGCTCTTCAGGTCGCGGATTATTTTGTTCGCAACGCTGCGCGGGTCGCCCCGCTATGAGTGCTGTTGAGCAATTGTTCGAGCTGCTGCTCGGGAATGGTGAGCGAGATGGTGGTGACATTGCCGGAGGCAGTGGCCTGGAGCGAATTGAGCAAATTAGCCGCCTGGGCCG
>JASIGB010000081.1:0-3746 GCA_030045355.1 Bryobacteraceae bacterium | reverse complement strand
CACCGTGGTAAGCAACGTGGATCTTCTGAAACCATACAAGGAAAAATATTTGGGGATGGCCACCGAAATCCGCGACAAAATGAAGATTTCTTATCTCAACGGTGGAAACTCTCTATTGGATTACCTGGATGCGGAAAAGGCGCTCCGCGATACGCAACTAGCTTACCTGAATTTGATCGGTTCTTACTTAACCGCGGTCGCCCAACTGGATCAGGCCGTAGGTCGCGAGGTGATCGAATGAATCGAACTTTTTTATTGACAACAGGTCTGGCGGTTGGTTTGAGTCTCCTGCTCGCCGGGTGCGAAAAGAAAGTCAATGCCCAATCGGACCTTACAGCCGCGATGGCGCCGCCTAAGCCCGTCGTCGAACCCGAAATCGACATTAACAATTTCAAAGTGGCCCATCCTGAGCAATTTCCCATCACGACGGCCGGAGAGCACGATTCAGCGCCCGAGTTAAA
Source organism: Bryobacteraceae bacterium (assembly GCA_030045355.1). Classification (GTDB taxonomy): domain Bacteria; phylum Acidobacteriota; class Terriglobia; order Bryobacterales; family Bryobacteraceae; genus Palsa-89. Next base: position 3,285 of record JASIGB010000081.1, on the reverse strand, counting down.
CGTTACCGGAGTTGTCAGCCCCGACGTGTCGCGCCAGGTGCCGGTGATTTCGCTGGGATCAGGCCGCGTCACCGAGATCGACGCACGCTTGGGCGACGAGGTGAAGAAAGGGCAACTGCTGTTCAAGCTTCGCAGCACCGATATCGCGCAAGCATTCTCCGATTACCGCCAGGCGGTCGCCAACGAAAAATTAACCAAGGTCCAGTTGGATCGCGCCAAGCTCCTCTATGACACCGGCGCGTATCCCAAGAGCACGCTGGAGACCGCGGAGAACGCCGAGGAAGACTCCGTTGTCGTGCTCGATACAGCACTGGAGCACTTGCATCAGCTTGGCTCCGATCCCGATCATCCCGAAGGAACCGTCTCGATCTACTCTCCGGCGGACGGCGTCATTACGGACCAGGAGATTACGATTTCGGCCGGTGTCCAGGCTCTCACTCCGCCCAATCCTTTCACAATATCCGACCTGTCGCACGTTTGGATCATGTGCGACGTGTATGAAAACGACTTGGACAAGGTGCACCTGGGGGAATTTGCCGACATTCACCTGAACGCTTATCCCGGCAAGGTTCTCAGAGCCCGCATCAGCAACATCCTGCCTGTATTGGACCCCAGCATTCGCACCGCGAAGGTCCGGCTGGAAGTGGAAAATCCTGGACTCATGCGCCTGGGCATGTTCGTGACCGCGACGTTCCACGGACAGCACGCCGAAAAGCACGCCGTGGTCCCGGCAACCGCGATTCTCCATTTGCACGATCGCGAGTGGATTTACTCTCCCAACGGCGACCGCTTCCGAAGATACGAAGTGGTGAGCGGAGACATGCTGCCCAACAACATGCAGGAAGTGATTTCAGGCATCCAGCCCGGACAAAGAGTAGTGACCAACGCTTTGATTCTTCAGGATACGGCGGAGAGATAGATGATACGTCGCGCGGTCGGTTTTGCGCTCACTCACAAGCTTTTCGTAATCGCGATCACGTTCCTGCTCATGGTCGCGGGTATCGTCGCTTTCAAGCAACTGCCCATCGATGCTTACCCCGACGTGGCCGACAATTATGTGGAAATCGTCACACAATGGCCCGGCATTTCAGCGGAACAGATGGAGCAGCAGATCACGATCCCGCTAGAGATCGTGATGAACGGTATTCCACAGCTCACGGCGCTGCGATCCTTTTCGCTATTCGGACTTTCCGACCTTAAGCTGATCTTCGATGACGGTTCGGACAACAATTGGAACCGCGAGCGCGCGCTGGAGCGGATTTCTTACGTGAATCTGCCGCCGGCCGCGGTGGCAGCCGGAGTAACTCCGCAGATCCAGACGGACTGGAGCCCGGCGGGCCAAATCTTTTTCTTTACCCTACGCTCCACTAATCCGCTGTACGATCCCATGGATCTCCGCAGCGAAGAGACCTGGGTGGTGGAGAAGTACTTCAAACAGGTGCCGGGAATCGTGGACGTCACCAGCTTCGGCGGCCCCACCCGCGAATATCAGGTTCGCATCGACCCCAACAAGCTGATCTCCTACGGACTGAGCCTCTCGCAGATCGAAAACCAAATCTCGAACAACAACGCCAATGGCGGCGGCAGCTTTGTCGATCAGGGCTTGCAGCAAGTGAACGTAAACGAGGCGGGCCTGGTGCGGAACGTCAAAGACCTGGCCAATACGGTGGTCTCGACGGCCCATGGAACGCCGATTCGTCTCAAGGATATCGCCGTCGTCGCGCAGGGTCCCAAGATCCGGCTGGGCCAGTTCGCCCGGGCCACGCATTTACCCAACGGAACGATCCTCGACAACGAAGATGTCTGCTCCGGAATCGTGCTCTTACGAAAAGGACAAGACGCGGACCCGGCGCTGGTGGGCATTCACAAGATGGTTGACGAGCTGAATCACGGCATTCTGCCGCCGGGCGTCAAAGTGGACCCCATGATCGACCGCAGCGATCTGGTGCGTTTCACCACCGACACGGTGCTGCACAACCTCACCGAAGGATTCATTCTGGTGACCATTGTGCTGATGCTCTTCTTGGGCAATTTCCGCGCGGCGCTGATCGTCGCCTTGACCATCCCCTTCTCCCTGCTGTTCGCCGCCATTCTTCTGAACACCAGCCACATCCCGGCCAATCTGCTCTCGCTCGGCGCTCTCGACTTCGGCATGGTAGTGGACGGCGCGGTAGTGATGGTGGAAAACATCGTGCGCCACCTGGGCCAGCGGGAGGAAACCACAAAAACGGTGGCTGAACGCATTCGAGACGCCGCGCATGAGGTGCAGCGGCCGGTGTTTTACGCCATCACTATCATCATTACCGCTTACCTGCCGATCTTCACCTTGCAGCGCGTCGAGGGCCGGCTGTTTCGCCCCATGGCCTGGACCGTGGGATTTGCGCTGCTGGGCGCCGTGGTCTTTTCCTTGACCATCGCTCCGGTTCTCGCGAGCTTCTTCTTCCGCAAAGGAACCCGGGAGTGGCAGAACCCGGTGGTGGTTTTCCTGACGCGAGTTTATCGCCACGCCGTCACTTGGACGGTTCATCATAAGTGGGCGATGGTCGCCGTTGCATTGATGGCCTTGTGTGGAAGCGGCTATCTGGCAAATCTCTTTGGGCAGGGGCCGATCGGGTCGGAATTTCTGCCTCATCTGGACGAAGGTGCTCTGTGGGTGCGCGGCACTCTGCCGCCCAGCACCTCGGCCGCTGAAGCCATCAAAGTATCCACCGAGGCGAGGATCATTCTCTGTTCGTTCCCCGAAGTTCCTCAATGCTCCAGCCAGGAGGGGCGCCCCGATGACGGATCCGACACCACCGGCTTCTTCAACACCGAGTACTTCGTCGACCTGAACCCGAAAGAGCAATGGCGTCCTATTTTTCATCAGAACAAGGACCTATTAATTGCGGCCATGAATCGCGAATTGGAGAAGATTCCGGGCGCAATCTGGAATTTCTCGCAGCCCATCTCCGACAACATGGAGGAGGCCGTCAGCGGCGTCAAAGGACAGCTTTCCACCAAGATCTATGGTGACGACCTGCACGTTCTGGAAGACAAAGCGGAAGAGATCATGAAGGTCATGGGTTCAGTGCCGGGAATTGAGGATCTCGGGGTCTTTCATGTGCTCGGACAACCCAACTTGATTTATACGGTTGACCGTGAGGCGGCCGCGCGCTTTCAGATCAACGTGGCGGACGTGCAGGACGCCATTCAGACCGCGGTAGGAGGGAACGCCCTGACGCAGGTTCTACAGGGCGAGCGCCGTTATGACCTGGTGATGCGCTATCTGCCCCAATACCGCGACAC
>JASIGB010000919.1:0-2899 GCA_030045355.1 Bryobacteraceae bacterium | reverse complement strand
TGCTCGCTCGGCCTTCCGCTACTCTTGCCGTAGCCGCGATAATCAATCGCCAAGACTGAAGATCCCGCGCGAGCGATCTCTCGGATATGCGCTGCGTAACGTGGAAGATCATCGCCGTTCCCGTGAAGGAACAACGTCGCCCAACGCGAGGCATCGCGCTGAACCCACCAGCCGTGAATCCGCACGCCGTCGGAGGCTTCGATCCAGGCGTCGGTCGCGCCAAGGCTCTGCTGCTCGTTCCAGTTACCTCTTGGGTACTTAGACGGATGATACAGCGCCCAATTGACCAGAAAATAAATCAGCCCGATCGCGCACACCAGGACGATTCCCGTACCAACAAGAACATTCACGCGTAGGCTCACCGCTCCGCGCGGTCGTTTCTGAGAATGACGCCGTCCTTCATGACGAAGATCACGCTTTGAGTCTGCTGGATGTTCTCGACCGGATTGCCGGGCACGGCGACGACGTCGGCTAGCAGCCCGGGCTTGAGCGCGCCGACTTTGTCCGCGAGTCCCAGCAGCTCCGCGGCCGAGCTGGTGCCAGCCATCAGCGACTGCGCGGGGGTCATGCCATCGGCCGCCATAAACGCGAACTCGAGCGCATTTTCGCCATGCGGATAAACTGCGGCATCGGTGCCCAGCGCAATCTTGACGCCCAGGGCCACGGCGCGGCGCAACATGGCGTCCTGCTGCTTGACGGCGCGATCGGCTTTGGCCTGCACCGCCGGCGGAAATTTGGACTCAGCCAGGCCCACGCGCGTGGTCAGTGTCGGCACCAGGAACGTCCCGCGATCGTGCATTAGGCGCATGTCTTCATCGTTGAGGAACGTGCCGTGTTCAATGGAATCGATTCCCGCCAGGATCGCTCTTTTGCTGGACTCGGCGCCGTGCGAATGCGCCGCTGTTTTGCGATGCAGCGTGTGCGCCTCATCCACCAGCGCGTTCAGCTCCGCTTGCGAGAGTTGCGGGACGTCCACTTCATCGGTGGGCGAAAGCACGCCGCCGCTCGCGCAGGTTTTGATCACGTCCGCGCCGTATTTGATGTTGAAGCGTACGGCGTAGCGCGCCTGGTCGGGCGAATTGATCACGCCCTGCTCCGGCCCGCTCTCGTGACCGAACAGGCCGAAGCGAAAGCCATCCTCGTCGTCACAGTGGCCGCCGGTGGATCCGAGGGCGTGCACCGAAACCAGCATGCGCGGGCCGGGAACGATTCCCGCGTTGATCGCATTGCGCAGGCCGACATCGATGAAGTCGGCCGATCCGACGTCGCGCACCGTCGTAAATCCAGCCATAACAGTTTTGCGGGCGTTGGCGGTAGCGCGAATCGCTTTTTCGGAAATGGGACGCTGTAGCGAGAGCAGGGCGTCGCCGTTGTAATCAGGATTGAAATCGAAGCAGAGGTGCGTGTGCGCGTCGATGAATCCCGGCAGCAGCGTGGCGTCGCCCAGATCGATTTGCGTGGCGCCGGCCGGCACGCTAGACCCGCCGACGGATTGAATCACGCCGTTCGAGACCACCACCAGGCCAGGCGTCGCGATCCGGCCGCTCACGCTGTCGAACATGCGCTCCGCTTTCAAAACGTAGGTCCGGCTTTGCGCAAACACCGCGCTCGCGCACGCGAGCAGGGAACTCCCCAACACAGCTGCGGCAATCCTCATGGATGCAGCTTAGCAAACCGCCGCGTTCAGTCAGGCGAAGCGCCCGACATGCGGCGGGCATCAATAACCAGGTGAGACTCCAGATCCCCCGGCACCAAGAACCGCCAGTACTCGCCACGCGACCCGCTTGGAAAAACTTGCAAACGGAAACCGCCGGATAGTATCAGTTCGAAGCCGCCGAAATCATCGACCGAAACGCTCTCGACAACCAGCTTGTCGGTGCCATTGACCCAGGACCTGGTCGCACTGTCGAAGGATCGAAGGATCTCGCCCAACCGTTTCCGTTGTAAGTTCCCCGCCCGCCAGTCTTCCAAGTCTACCCCCTGATCTGTCTCCGCAGGTTCGTAGTAGTCGTCCGATCCAGTGACGATGTGCCCATTCTGAGTCAGCCGCCAGGGGCACTGGATGTGCAGCGCGTATTCGCCCACAGTGCCCCTACCAGATGGGTGGGGCCGGATCGCACCGAACGAAAATTTCTTCATCTCGGCCGCATCGCTTGCAATGGCGAGAGGAAGAGAAATAAGTTTCGAGAGCGACTGGATGATCTGAGTTTTGGTATCGCTCATTGCATAAACGCGCTTGCCAGCGAACCGCACACCACGAACAACGTTTCTATGCATGCAAGCTTAACAAACAGCCGCCTTCAGGCACGTGTGGTTCAATGGAATGCGGAGGCATTACCCATGAAGGTTGGTGTCGCCGGGCAAGGCGCTTTCGGCGTAAAACACATCGAAGCGATCCAGAATATCCCCGGCATCGAAATCATTACTCTGTCGGGAGGCAATCAGACCGCCACGGCGGAGGTGGCCAAGAAATACAACATTCCGCACTTTACCGGCGATTTGGCGGAGAGCCTGAAGCAGCCGGGCGTGGAAGCCGTGATCCTGGCCACTCCCACGCAGATGCATGCCGATCAGGCGGTCGCGTGTATGAAGGCTGGCAAGCACGTGCAGGTGGAAATTCCCATGGCCGATTCGCTGGCCGATTCCGAGCGCATTCTGGATGCACAGAAACGGACCGGCTTGATCGCCATGGCCGGCCACACGCGGCGCTTTAATCCGAGTCATCAATGGATTCATAAGAAGATTCAGGCGGGCGAATTAAAGGTGCAGCAAATGAACGTGCAGACCTACTTTTTCCGGCGCACCAACATGAATGCGGCAGGCAAGCCGCGCAGTTGGACGGACCATTTGCTGTGGCACCACGCCTGCCACACCGTGGATCTTTTTGCGTATCAGACCC
>JASIGB010000918.1:0-3313 GCA_030045355.1 Bryobacteraceae bacterium | reverse complement strand
CCGTTCAGCGCCTGCATTTCGAGAAATCGCCGCACCAGGTTCGCGGATCCCCGGAAATCCCAATCCAAGGTGTCGCGCCAAGCCTTGGTCTCTTCTTCGAGCAGCGCGTCCAGATCGCCGCCGCGCAAATGGCGCAATTCGACCACGCGCGCCAGCGGTGAATCCGAAAGAGCCGCCATACGGCCAGCCTACACCGAAAACCCTCTGCTCCGCACGGCCGGCCTGACCAGCCCTAACCCGTCAGGCGCTTCAGCTTTTCTGTAATTTCCGCGACGTTCTTCTCGATTTTCCGTTGGAGTTCCGTCGATGCGGTAGGGCTGTCACTCACCCCGCACCGCGGTTCCTCGATCCTGGCTAGAATTGCCTCCGCCTCCCGCAGATCTCGCATGACGTTCTGCATCCGCTCGTTGCCCATAGATTTGTCCACCAATGTAGCTCAACCCTCTTGTCCTCGCGTACTCCTCAGCGTGCTGGAATGCAATACCCTTCTCCCCATCCCGTGTACACTTCCACGTCAAAACCGGGCAGCAGAATCAACTGGTCGGCGCCTCGATACGTCTTTCCCTTCCAAGAGACATCGAGACGATAGGTGCCAGGCGCGGGGTCGGCAAAGTGGAACCACCCGTGCGAGTCCATCGGCGTTTGAGCGACAATCCTGGCACCGTCTGCAGTACGCAACACAACAACGGCGCCGCGCAGACTGAAAGCGCCTTCCATCCACCCCCCTAGACGGGGATTCCCCGTTTTTGCGATCTGCGCTTGATTGACGTGGGCTGCCATCCACTCACCCTCGCAGGCGATTGGTGCTAGCTCCAAATGGATCGAGCCTATCGACTTTGCCTCGCCCGAGGTCAGATCCACGCGTCGCCACTTCGTCTGGAAAGCTGTGGAGGATAGTTTCAAGGTGTAGGAGCCGGGAACCACTCCAGTTAGGGCGAATCTTCCCGCGTCATCGGCTTGAGTTGTTCTCTCCTCAGGTCCTAATAGCGCGACCCTCGCGCCTGGTAGGGCTGCGCCACTCGGATCCACCGCCGTCCCCACAATGCTCCCCGATCCGCCCTGCCCCTTAACGAGTGTGACAGCCAGGAACAGCCAACGGGCCAATCTCAATGTCACAATGGCCCTAGATTACCGCCATTCGTCTTCCCTGTCTCCCTCGTCTCCCTCGTCTCCCTCGCATTCCCAACTTGAAGTCACAACCCGCGCCCTCAACTTTCCCCACGCTACAATAAGCCCATGCCCGCTCTTCCCCGGCGCACTTCCGTGCCCGTCCGCATCGGCGACGTCTACGTCGGCGGCGACCATCCCATCGTCGTCCAGTCCATGACCAACACCGACACCGCCGACACCGCCGCCACCGTCAACCAGGTCATGGCCCTCGCCCAGGCCGGCTCCGAGATCGTCCGCGTCACCGTCAACACCGAAGCCGCCGCCCAGGCCGTCCCCAAAATCGTCGACACGCTCGATAAATTCGGCGTCCGCGTCCCCATCATCGGCGACTTCCATTACAACGGCCACATCCTGCTCAAGAAATATCCCGATTGCGCCCGCGCCCTCGCTAAATACCGCATCAATCCCGGCAACGTCAACATCGGCAAGAAGCACGACGACAATTTCCGGACGATGATCGAAGTGGCCATCGAACACAATCGTCCCGTCCGCATCGGCGTCAACTGGGGCTCGCTCGATCAAGCCCTGCTCACGCGCATGATGGACGAAAATTCGCGCCTCGCCGAGCCTTTGGACGCCATGGAAGTCACCATGAACGCCATCGTCGCGAGCGCCATCAATTCCGCCCGTGCCGCCGAACACTACGGCCTGGGCCGCGACAAGATCATCCTCAGCGCCAAGGTCTCCGGCGTCCAGGATCTGATCATGGTCTATCGCAAGATGGCCGCCGAGTGCGACTACGCGTTGCACCTCGGGCTCACTGAAGCCGGCCTCGGCTCCAAAGGCATCGTCGCGACAACCGCCGCCCTTTCTGTTTTATTGCAGGAAGGCATCGGCGACACCATCCGCGCCTCACTCACCCCGCTCCCCAATGGCGACCGTACCGAGGAAGTCATCGTCTCCCAGCAAATCCTGCAAGCTCTCGGCCTGCGCAGCTTCACCCCGCAGGTCACCGCCTGCCCCGGCTGCGGCCGGACTACCAGCACCTTCTTCCAGGACATGGCCGACCAGATCCAGACCTACCTGCGCGAGCAGATGCCCCTCTGGAAGGAGCGCTACGCGGGTGTGGAAGAGATGAAGGTGGCCGTGATGGGCTGCGTGGTCAACGGACCCGGCGAGTCCAAGCACTCCCACATCGGCATCTCGCTCCCCGGCACCTTCGAGGAGCCCGTCGCGCCCGTTTACGTCGACGGCAAGCTCTCCTGCACTCTCCGCGGCGACCGCATTGTCGCCGAATTTATCGAAATTTTGAATAACTACGTCGACCGCCGCTACACCGCACGCGTCGCCGAAACCACCACCGTATAGGTGCCGCTTGCCGGAACTCGCGTTCCAACTCCTCTTCGTGCCCGCGTTTTTCTCCATCGGAGCGCTTGGAATGTGGATCGCTGCTCACAACGACGCGACGGTTGCCGCGCGCCAGCAGTCTGCAATGGGCACAATCAGCTCCCACGAGCCTCAGAATCACAACCGCTATGGCTACCGATTCCGAGTCGAAGCGACATACTACAGCGGTTGGGAGACGCCCCTCAAAGCTGAGCCCAAGATCGGCCAGTCGGTAAAGGTCTACTTCGACTCCCAGAACCCCGCCGAGAATTCGCTCACCGACTTCGCCGAGCTCGCTGCGGCCTGGCGAGGCCGTGCCATCGTCCTCTTCATTATGTGCGCCGCTTTTGCTTCCGCCGTCCTCGCTCTCGATCATCGGGCCAAGAGCCGCTCTTCCAACTCGCCGGCGAACTTGAGGAGCGCTCCATGACCGGCTCGCTCCGGAGCGCCGAAATCGCCGCTGGGCGTACCACCGAGCGTCGCGCCACGCTCGTCCTGAACGCGCGGAAAAGCGAAGTGTTCGTGAAATCGTTACTCGATCCGGCCAGCCCCGGCCCGGTCCTCCTCCGCGCCGCTCGCGATTACCGGCGCAAAACCGCCTCGACCGCCGTTCACAAGTCTTCAACGCCGATTTCTCCCCGCCCTGCGTCCACTTAATCGCCGAACGATTTCCGATCCGTCTCGTCCCTGCTATCCTTCCCCCGCACAACATGCCCCCTTCTCCAGCCCGCCTCCCGATTCGCCCGAACTTCGCCTTTTTCAGAAAAAATGCGCACGACCCACATCATGCCCTCCCACCCCCCATTGCCTCCGCACC
>JASIGB010000917.1:0-6970 GCA_030045355.1 Bryobacteraceae bacterium | reverse complement strand
GAGACGATGTCATTACAATCGGAGCCGGTGGAGCAGGTTCCAAAGTAGTCGTCAGCGGTACCCGGTACACCGTTGGTGCCATCCAGTGTGTTCGCTTCCATGTTCGCGATGATGTCGGTGTTGGGGTGGTTGGTGTCTCCAATCGAGTCATAATCGGGCACGTCGATCTGCCAACTCAGACCGCTCTGATTGCTGCCAGCGGTGCCACCGGTATTGCCATATTCGTTATAATCCGGGCCGCCCGCTGGATCGAGGATCCAGAAGTCGAAATCGCCTCCGGTGGTGGTGGTGAAAGTGATGGTTCCGAGGCCGGTGGTGCTTGAGTCCCACCCGCTAGTATTGAGATCGGGCGAGGTCGGCAGCGTGCTCCCGTCGATCCCGAGATAGGTACCGCCTGTTCCATTGATGTTGAAGCCATAATCTTGAAGAATGGGTCCAGGGGGACTACCGACGGGACTCGCTAAAACGGGGGCCGAAACGGCTACCAAGCTAAAAAGGGCTACAGAAAGTAAATGAGTTTTCAAGGCTCCTCCTCCTTTGTCTGATTCTACTCACGCTTGTGAGAAGGTCAAGATCCAAAGTAAACTCCTGCAACGGGAAAAGTACTACCGGTTTTCGTAAATAGTACGGGATCCGGAACGTGCTGCAAGTGGACGACACGACGCCCAGCCGTGCATCACAATGGAAGCTATGCGACAGGGTGGAGGCGGAGGGGGGAAGCAGGCCGGGTGTTCACGGCGGGCGCTGTTGGCGGCGTTTTCCGTCCAACTCTTGGGTCAGGGCGTGGCCACGCGCGGGGTTCGGCCGGCGGTGCGGTCGAAGCCTTCGGGAATCCCTTTTCTGGCGCAGTTTACCGACGTGGCGGCGTCCGCCGGGCTGCGACTTCCGGTGACCTATGGGGCCGGAAATCGAGCGGACTATATCGTCGAAACTACGGGCTGCGGGGTGGCTTTTTTCGACTACGACAATGACGGCTGGCTCGATATTTTCGTGCTGAACGGGAGCAGGCTGGACGGCGCGCCGGCGGGGGCGTCGAATCGCCTCTACCGGAATAATCGTAATGGTACTTTCACGGATGTGACCGGGGAAGCGGGCCTGTTGGGTACCGGATGGGCGGCCGGGGTAACTGTTGGCGATTACAACAACGACGGTTACGAAGATTTGTTTATCACTTATTGGGGCCACAACGCGCTGTATCGGAATAACGGCAACGGTACCTTTAGCGATATGACCAAGGCAGCCGGATTGTGGCAGCCCGGCCTCCATTGGGGATCGGGCTGCACCTTCGTGGACTACAATCGCGACGGCAACTTGGACTTGTTCGTCGCGAACTATGTCGACTTCGATATGGCGCATACGCCCAAGCCCGGGAGCAACGGGAACTGTATCTTCGCGGACAAGCCGGTGTTCTGCGGCCCGCGCGGGCTTCGGCCGCCGGCGCATCAGTTTCTCTATCGCAACAATGGGGACGGCACATTCACGGACGTGAGCGCTGCATCGGGAATTGCCGGCGCCAAAGGCAGTTTCGCGATGACGGCCGTAGCGGCCGATTTCGACAACGATGGCTGGCCGGACATTTTCGTGGCCTGCGATTCCACGCCGAGTTATCTGTTCCGGAACAATCACGATGGTACGTTTCGCGAGGAGGGTCTGGGACGCGGCGTGGCCCTCAGCGCGGACGGCATGGTGCAAGCGGGAATGGGCGTGGCCGTCGGGGATTTTAATTTGACCGGAAGCCTGGATTTGTTCCAAACCCATTTCATGGACGACACGCATGACGCGTACCTGAACGACGGCCGGGGCAACTTCGACGTGGTGACGGCACGCATGGGCCTGGCCGTGGAAACGCGGTATATAGGATGGGGCGCCGGGATCGTGGATCTGGATAACGACGGATGGCCGGATATCTTCCTGGTCACCGGAAGCCCCTATCCGGGCTTGGACTCGAGCGGCGTTCCGTACAAGACGCCGCGGCTGGTATTCCGCAACCTGGGAACGGGACGGTTCGAAGAGCTGATTGAGGAGGCCGGTCCGGGAGTTGCCGCGCTGCACTCCAGCCGTGGCTGCGCATTCGGCGATTTCGACAACGATGGCGACGTGGATGTGCTGGTGATGAACATGAACGAACCGCCGTCGCTCCTGCGCAACGATCTCAGGCGCGGCGCGCGGCCGCGGCACTGGTTGAAGGTGAAGCTGATCGGCACGAAGTGCAATCGCAGCGCGATCGGCTGCCGGGTTACTGTGCATTACGGCGGCAAGCGGCAGGCGCAGGAAGTGATGGCGCAATCGAGTTATTACTCGGTAAACGATTCGCGGCTGCATTTCGGCTTGGGTGATGCCGAGCGCGCCGACGTCGCCGTGCACTGGCTGGGCGGCGCGGTCGAAAATTTCGCCAATGTGCCCCTGGACCGGTTGATCGTCATTCGCCAAGGCCGGGGCATCGTGCGAGCCGAACCCATGTACCAGCGTTAGGCCGCCCTCAGAAAAAGACTTTCGCCGCCAGTTGCACCAGACGGGGCGAATCGGCGCTCACCACTTGTCCAAAAGACGAACTGGTGATCTCGCCGTCGACTGTCGCCGGGCCGAAGAACTGCGCGTGGTTGAACGTGTTGAACGTTTCCAGGCGCAGTTGCATCGAAAAGCGTTCGGTGAAGCGGACATCCTTCGAGAGCGCCATATCGAAGTTTTCCATCCCGGGCCCGTAAAACAGACGGCGCGGCGCGGTGCCGGGCGAGCTGAGCGGCGGGAGGCTGAACAAGGAAGTATTGAAGTATGGCTGGCCATTGCGCGGATTGTGGTTGATATCCAGCGGGCCGGGGAGCATGTTGGGCAGGTCCACACCGTATGCGTTCACGCCGTCCGGTTGTGTGCCGAGCAGCGACGTATCGTCGGCGTTGGTGAAGGTAACCGGGAAACCGGTGGAAAAGCGTGTGATCCCGGAAAGCACCCACCCTTCCGTCAGCCGGTTGCGCCCGAACCACTGGTCGAATGGCAATTGGTAGCGGTAGCTGCCCACGAAATTATGTTTGAGGTCGAAGGCCGAAGGCGCGTAGGTGGCAGCGTAGTTATACGGGTTGAGCTGATCAGAGATGCTGGAGGAGTTGTCGAGCGACTTGCTGTATGTGTAGCCGGCGGAGACTTCCAGACGCCGGCTGGTGTGACGAACGCCGAGTTGGAGCGCGTTGTAGTTGGAGTTGCCGATGGTGGTGAGCCAATCGACGCTGCCGAAATTCGAGCCTAACGCCTGGCGCGTGCCATTGATCACCTGGCCGGATGCCGTGGTGAAAACGTTGGACTCACCGAACGGCCCGCAGGTCGGGCTCCCAGGCGCCACTTCGCTCACCTGGCTGAGACTCAGGCACAATGCAGGATTGCCGGGATTGGCTTCCACCAGGACCAACAAGTGGTGCGACTCGCTGCCGACATAGCTGGCGGTTACGACGGTTCGGGTGCCGAATTGGCGCTGGATGGACAGCGTGTACTGTTCCGTATACGGCGTGACGCCGTCTGGCTTGTAGCCGGGCAACCCGGAGACCGGCAAAAAGGGAGCCCAGTTCACGTTGGAGTCCGGATTACTGGCTGAGACGTTCAGAGGCGGGTAAGATATCGGAAAGCGCTGCCCTTCGTTATAGCCGGTAGATGCGGTGATGAAGGGATTGGAAAACTCCGGCGGAGCGGGACTGACGTACGTGCTGCCGTAGGGCGGATCGCCCGCCATAACGCCGGCCGAAACGCCTTCAATGGCGGAGAAGAAGCGGCCGGCTCCGACGCGAATGCTGGTTTGATCGGAATCCCCGAACAGTTTGCGCGCTAGCCAGTTGTCCCCGCGCGGCACCCAGGCCAGGCCGAATCGCGGCGAAAAGTCGTTCCACCGAGTGGGCGCCAGCGCCCGCGAGACTCCTGGATCGCCCGGAAACACCAGGCCCTCCGGCGCACCCGGATACACGACCGATTGTTCGCCGGGCACCAGAGTCTGGATCTGATTATATTTCTCGTACCACGGCATGATGACGTCCCAGCGGATCCCATAGTTGAACGTCAGGCGCGGACGAATGCGCCAGCTATCCTGTGCGAACAGAGCTCCATAATGGTTGCGCATGTAAAAGGGCCGTGCGTCGCCCTGTTTATAGAAGCTGGGAGTGCCGATCAGAAAGTCCGCGAAATCCACGCCGGTCTCAGAACCCGTGAACGCAAATGTTCCGTTGGACTGCACGTCGGCACTGGCGTTCACCTGGCTGAACATCAGCTCGCCGCCGAACATCAGGGTGTGCGAGCCCACGATGTGCGAGAGGCTGTCGCGATACTCAAAGGTATTGTCGATCTGGTTCAGCCCGGTCACCGTGGATCCGATGACGAAATTGTTGAAGGTCACGTTTTCGACGCCCACAATGTTGGGGCGCTGCGGCAGAATGCTGGGCTGCCCGGAAGAGGTAACGAAGCCCTGCGAGACCAGGCTGGTTCCTACCGTTCCTTGCGGCGTCCCTACGTCGTTTAAATCGCGCACATAGGAGACGTGAAATTCATTTACGGTGCTGGGGCCGAAGCTGGTGGTGAGGCCGATGGTCGCCAACTGCGACATCCCCAGATTCAGTGCGCTGAAGCCGGGAACGCTGGCGCCGCCCTGCAGAGTCGGATAGGGATTGCTTTCGGTGTAGTTGTCGGCGAAGTAATAACCGGAGAGCATGCCGAAGCGCGTGGTCGCGTCCATGCGCATCGCGGCTTTGTTATCCTGCAGCGTCTCGTCCACGGCCGAGGTAGAGAAATAGTTGCCGGGTAAGTTGGGTGTGGGGATGTACTGCATTAGCTTCTGCGCCGGGCCGGACCACACCGATTGAGGAATGACCGCGCCGGGGAAGACGCACTGCTGCCCGCTGGCGCAACCGGGCGTGTAGTAAGGCTCGCCCTGGGTAACCGTGTATCCCAGTTTATTGGTGAGCTGCTGCGCCAAATAGGGTCCCGATACGGTTCCGGTCAATTGGCTGGCGACGTCGGAAAAATTGCCGCTGCGTTCGGCGAGCGAAGGCACGCTGATCAATCCCGTGTCGACACCTTCGGTCAGCAGCGTGCCCTGATAGTCGGCATAGAAGAAGACTTTATTCTTCACAATCGGCCCGCCGAACAGACCGCCCGTCTGGTTCTGTTGATACAGGCCGCGCTCAGGCGAAAAGAAATTGCGGGCATCGAAATCGGTGTTGCGCAGAAACTCGAACGCCTCGCCGTGAAACTCGTTGGTGCCGGACTTGGTAACGACGTTGATGCGGCCGCCGGCGTAGTTGCCGTACTGGGCGTCGAAATTGCCCGTGAGCACGCGGAACTCGGCGATGGAATCGAGGTTGGGAATGACGGCGGCGCCCATGGTGAAGCGCTCCACGACGTCGGAATCGTTCACACTGAAGCCATTAGCATACTCGCGCTGGCCATTGATCGAAATGGTGCCCGGGTTGAGATCGCCGGACGGCGAAAGAATCGCTGCTCCCGCCGCTTGGATCGAATTCCCGGTGATGGTGGTCATCGGCGCGACACCCGGTTGCAGAGCCAACAAATCGGTAAAGCTGCGGCCGTTCAGCGGGACGGCGTCGATTTTGGTTTCGCTGATGACGTCGCCCAGTTGCGTATTGGCCGTGTCGATTCGCTCCGCCGAAGCAGCCACGGTGACGGTCTCGCGTTGATCGCCGAGCACGAGCGCGGCGTCCACTCGCACTTTGCCGTCTGCGTCCACCACGAGGTTGGTCTGCCGGTACGTGCGGAACGAGGGCGCTGCCACTTCCAGGTCGTACATGCCCACTTCAAGCTGCGGAAACGAATAAGCGCCGGCGGTATTGGTGGTGACGGTTTGGCGGACCTGGGTGGCGGTGTTCGCCACCGTCACCTTGGCCCCGGCGACAACCAGCCCATTAGGATCGGTTACGGTTCCCGATATGCCGCCGCCCAGCCCTCCCAGGGCTGGCAGAAAGCATAGCAGGATCAACGCCAATAAGCCGGCGAATTGGGCGCTGCACTCCCGCCTCCGAATGAATTTTTTGTTCAAGCTACCCTCCGAAGTCGCTCGAAAAAATCGCCGCGCTCAGCCCCGTTCCTAGACTCCTCAACGTTGGCCGAATCGGCTATCACCCGCAGTGAACAATCAGATTACGGTCAGTCTTTCTCTTTGTCAATCATTTGTGCGGATATTGTCAGAGTGTTTAGTTCCAGTACTCTCTGGGGGGAGGATTAACGTTACGAAGAACTGTACAATGGGAGCCTCGGGTGGCCAATGAAGTTGCTCATCGTGGAAGACGAAGCAAAGACAGCGAGCTTCCTAAAGAAGGGCCTCAGCGAGGCCGGTTACTTGGTCAGTGCGGCGACGGACGGAGCCGAGGCTATGCGGCTGATCCAGAGTGGGACTTTCGAACTGATCGTGCTCGATCTAATGCTCCCGGTTGTGGACGGCTGGCAGGTTCTCACCTGGATGAGAGGCGCCGGCGTGCAGACGCCTGTCCTCATTCTGACCGCACGGGATGATGTGCAGGATCGGGTTCGCGGGCTGGAACTCGGGGCTGACGATTACCTGCTGAAGCCGTTCGCTTTCTCTGAACTCCTGGCGCGGGTGAGGACCATTCTCCGCCGGCCCCCGGTGCGGGAATCGACTACCCTGCGGGTCGCCGATTTAGAAATCGACCTGGCCGGCCACAAAGCCACACGGGCCGGTCAGCGGCTTGATCTGACGGCTCGAGAGTTCACGCTGCTGTCCCTACTGGTACGCCACGCCGGGGAAGTGCTGACCCGAACCCTAATAGCCGAATCGGTGTGGGCCATCAACTTCGACGGTGACACGAATGTTGTAGATGTAAACGTGCGGCGCTTGCGCGGTAAAGTGGATGATCCCTTCCCGCAGAAGCTGCTGCGCACCGTCCGGGGGGTGGGATATGTTCTCGAAAACCCCGAAAGGAAGTGATCCGCGGCGGGGCATGTGGCGCGGCACTTCGCTGGC
>JASIGB010000916.1:0-9546 GCA_030045355.1 Bryobacteraceae bacterium | reverse complement strand
ACCTGCGTGGGCGCGAAAGTGAACGGCCGCATCGTCCCGCTCAAATACAACCTCAAGAACGGCGACGTGGTGGAGATCCTCACGCAGTCCGGACACCTGCCGAGCAAGGATTGGCTCGGGCTGGTCAAGACCCCCCGCGCGCGCAACAAAATTAAGCACGTCATCAACGCCACCGAGCACGCCAAGGCCATCGAGATCGGCCAAAAATATCTGGAGCGGGAGGCGCGCCGCCTGGGCGTCCAGATGGCGCGCATCACCAAAGCCGATTTCGAGCGCGCGGCCTCGGAATACGGCGTTGCCAAGGTCGAGGATCTTTACGCCGCTCTCGGCTACGGGAAGTTTTCCGCGCGCCAAGCCCTCCAAAAGCTTCTGCCGGACGCCATAGCGCAGTTGCCGCTCGAAGCGCCCAAGCCGCCCGTCTCACCCGCGACCCCCGCCGCGCCGGACGAAAACGGCGACCTCGTCATCAAGGTCAAGGGCGTCGACGATCTACTGGTCTATCGCGCGAAGTGCTGCAATCCCATTCGCGGCGAAGGGATCGTGGGCTACGTCACGCGCGGCAAGGGCATCGCCGTGCATTCCACCAATTGCACCAACGTCCAGAACCTGATGTACGAAGTGGAACGCAAGATCGACGTCGAATGGGCACGCGCGGTCACCGAAACATTTCCCGTGCGCGTTGTCGTCCATACCGACGACCGCCCGGGCATGCTCAACCAGCTCACCAGCGTGCTTGCCAACGAACAAAGCAACATCCGAAGCCTGGAAGCAACTTCCGACGACAAGCGCGGCGACGGCGCCATCATCGACATGACGGTGGAGATCCGCGACAAGAAGCAACTGGAGCGCGTGGCCGCGGCCATCCGCCGCATTTCCGGCGTTCGCGACGTAGAACGCACCCAGTAATCACTGCACGCCATGCTTGACGAAGCCACGCCCCAAACCCAAGCCGAGCCCGAACATATCGCTATCTCCAAGTCCAAGGGCATCCAGATCGATTGGAAGGACGGCCATCACAGCAGCTATTCGCTCGCCTATTTGCGCGACGAATGCCCCTGCGCCAGTTGTACCGGCGCGCACGGCACCGAACCGCGGAAGAGCAATTACTCCGCGCCGCCCTCCAGCCCGTTCCAGATGTACACGCCCACGCTCAAGATGCTGAATGTGGAAGCTGTGGGCCACTACGCCATCCGCATCGATTGGAATGACGGTCACAACACCGGGATTTATTCGTTCGACCATCTGCGCCACATCTGCCCCTGCGCCGAGTGCAAAGCCGAGCACTAGCCCACTAGAACCGAAGCTTCAGTAGATCGTTCCCTGGTCGCTCGGGCAGATCCGAGACCGTTCCCTAGTCAATGGCGCCCTGCGGGAGACATCTGGATTGCGGGCACGTTGACGGTCTCGCCCCCACGCACCCTCACCAGGGAAATCTTATAATCCCGATATCCTTTTTTCTTGACGACGATGGAATAGCGGCCTTCCGGAACATCCACAAACTGATAGAAGCCCTTTTCATCGGTGCCCGTGACCCTGCGGTGCGATTCCGGTTCAACACTATCGATATTCGTGGTTGTGAGCTGCGCGTTAGCAACCGGCGCCCGCTGTTGATCCGTTACCGTCCCCTGGATCAGCCCGACCAGCGGTTGCTGGGCCTTGAGCGGAAGTAAAACTAATAGGGAAAGGGCCGCGGCGAAAGAATATTTTTCCATAGTCGGCCTCTGCGCGCGCTCAGTCGCCGCACTTCTCTACTTCGACCAGGCAACTGTAGAAGGTCGGGCCGCCGCCGATGTCGGTCAGCCGATCCGAAGTCAGCGCGTTCGCGTTGCGATGGTCCGCGGCGAGCTTGTTCCAACGCACCGCCGGCGCCCACACCACGCCCGGCCGCACCACACCGTCCACCGATGCCGTCAGCGTGCAACTGCCGCGCTGGTTGAATACGCGCACGCGATCGCCGCTTGCGATGCCGCGGGCGCGGGCGTCGTCGCTGTGCAGGAATAGAGTGGAGGTTTGCGATCGCGCCGTCTCCTCGTTTCCGAACGTGGAATTCATGCTGTCGTGGCTTTTCGAAGAGACGAATTCCAGTGGGAAGCGCGTGCGAAGTTCCCGGGAGCCGTGCCGTGATTCGGTGGGTGGTTGATAATCGAGCGCCTCGGCGCCGAACTCGCATTTGCCAGACGGCGTGCCGAAGCCGCCGTGGGCGAACGGCAGAAACGGCTCGGAATCCGGCGCGACATGCAAGCGCACCGAATGCTCGCGATCCAGCCGCTCCAGCGTGATCCCTTGCAAGAACGGATGCCCCGAACCGAGCAGCGTGCGGATCATGTCGTCTTCCGAATCGTTGAAGCAAGATTCGTCAAAGCCCATGCGTTGCGCGAGCAGCCGGAACACTTCCACGTTCGACTTGGTCTCCCCGGGCGCCGGGAGCGCAGGACGCGCGAGCTGCACATGATAGTGCCCGTACGCCAAATACACGTCGGTGTGCTCCAGGAACGTGGTCGCGGGCAACAAAATATCGGCGTGATCGGCGGTGTCGGTCTGGAACTGCTCCAGCACCACCGTGAACAGATCGTCGCGGCGCATCCCGGCCAGCACCAAATTCTGATTGGGCGCGATGGCCGCGGGGTTCGAGTTGTAGACCACCAGCGCTTTCACCGGCGGATCGTTTAACTCGGTGAGCGCTTTACCGAGCTCGGTCATATTGACGATGCGCGCCTCGCGCCCGAGCGGCGAGCGCCGCTGCAACTCCGGCATTTCGAGGCCGGTCTTGTTGAACCGGAACGCCTGGCTGGTGGACATCTGGAGCCCGCCGCCAAGTTCGCGCCAGGATCCAATGAGAGCCGGAAGCGCCGCTACCGCCCGCGTTGCATTGCCACCGCGTTCGCTGCGCTGGATGCCGTAGTTGAGCCGAATCGCCGCGGGCCGTGTGGTGGCGTATTCACGCGCCAGCGAAATCACCTCTTCGCGCGCGATCCCGGTGAGATGCTCCACGCGCTCGGGCGGATACTCGCGCGCCAGCGCCGCGAAGGCTTCGAAGCCGTCGGTGTAATGAGCAACATATCCGGCATCCTGCAGCTTTTCGCCGATGATCACGTGCGCCAGGCCCAGCGCCAGCGCCATGTCGCTGCCCGGATAAATCGCGAAATGCTTGTCAGCGACCTTAGCCGTGCGCGTGCAAACCGGGTCGATGACGTAAAATCTCGCCCCCGCCCGGCGCGCTTCCACGATGAACGGCCACAGATGGACATTGGTCGCCAGCACGCTCGCACCCCAGGCAAGGATCAGTTTGGAATGCCGGAACTGCTCGGGTTCGGTGCCGTATTTGAAGCCGAGCGTGCGGACCAGGCCTTCGCCGCCGGCGGCCGAACAAATGGTGCGGTCCAGCCGCGACGCGCCCAGGCGATGAAAAAAGCGCCGGTCCATGCCGCCGCCGTTCAGCATCCCCATGGTGCCGGCGTAGCTGTAGGGCAAAACGGCCTCGGGACCCTCGGCGTCGGAAATCGCCTGCAGCCGCGCGGCGATGGTATCGAGCGCTTCGTCCCAGGAAATCCGCTCGAATTTGCCATCGCCTTTGGCGCCGATGCGCTTCTGCGGATACAGCAGGCGATCGGGCGAGTACTCACGATCTAAGTACCGCGCCACCTTACCGCACAGGAACCCGCGCGTGACCGGATGCGAAGGATTTCCACGCAAACGGCTGCCTTTGCCGGCATCTATATCGATGAGCAGCGAGCAGGTATCGGGACAATCCAGCGCGCAGACCGAGTGCCGCGTTTCCCGCATATCTTCAATAATTATAACGTCGCCGCAGCTCCTACGGGCTGGAAACCGGGCGGGCGGCCGCTACGTCTCGCACTAATACGAATGGTACCGCGCCGTGTTTTCTTAAGAGCGGAATTTACGATGTTTGAACCGTTTTTGGGGTTACAATCAACTTGAGGAGTTCAGCCATGCGTACCCTACTGGCTGTTTTGCTGTGCGCCGGTTTCGCCGGGCTGGCGTTTGGACAGGGCCATCCGAACGCACAGTGGTCGTTGGGCGGGTTTGGGAATGTCGTTTACCCGGCCTTGGGTCATGCGCCGAATGCCACGCCGCCGCTGGGCCAATTCCGCAGCGCGGGGTATTCGCACGGCTTCGCGACCCCCGGACACGCCAGCCATCCTTATCACAGCTCCACGGTCATCGTCCCGTATCCGGTTTACTACGGCGGCTATTACGGCTACGACCCGTCGGCGGCGGGTTATGCCAATGGATATGCCCCCGGTTCCGCGCCCCCTCCTGGCGATGACGGTTCGGATGCCGGTCCGGGTCTGCCCTCGGTGGTGATCAATCAGAACTTCGTGCCGCCGCAGGCCAATCCCCAGGTGCGCGATTACTCGGGCGATCAAACCCAGCAGGCGCAGCCGCAAGATCAATCCGGCCTGAAGTTGTATCAAGCGCCGCCGTCGCATCCCTACGCCGACGCCGCGGCCCAGCGTGCGGTGGGTTCCGGCGACCAGCCGACTATTTACCTGATCGCGCTCAAGGATCACACGGTGGTGCAGGCGCTCGGTTACTGGATGGAAGGCAGCACGCTGCATTACGTGAGCGCCGAGCACGCGCTCAACCAGGTCAGTATCGATCTCGTCGATCGCGATCTTTCGCAGCGCCTGAACGACGAGCGCGGCTTGGATTTCCACCTTCCGCCCGCCCGCTAGTGGGCGTAGACCGCTAGAAACCCGGCGTCGCCTTCGAGAAAATCATAGTCTCTCAGCCGGTCGCGCTGGATCCATAGAATTTGCTCGAAATCCAGGTTCTTTGGCTCGCCTGTGAATTGCGTTACGCGATAAAACAACAGCAAAATCGGAGTACGGCCCGGGTATCGAAATTCATAGCGGCCGATTTCGGCGTCCACCCGCGCGCGAATGCCCAATTCTTCTTCGAGCTCGCGCGCCAGAGCCGCCTCGGGCGCTTCGCCCACCTCCACTTTGCCCCCGGGAAATTCCCATTTCAGCGGATGCTGGCCAGTTCGCTTGCGCTGCGCGATCAGGACTTGTCCCCCACGCTCAATCACTCCGGCGACGACTGTGGTCATAATCAGAACAGAGCGTTCATTGTACAGCGAAGCCTTCCTCGATCATTTCCAAAACCCGCGCAATGTGGGCGAGCTTCCGCCGCCCGCTGTGACGGTCGAGATCTCCAATCCGGCCTGCGGCGACATTCTGCGGCTCTCGGCGCGTTTTGAGGACGGCCGCGTGGTTGAAACCGGCTACAAGGTCCGCGGCTGCACGGCTTCCATCGCGGCCGGATCGGCACTGACGGAATGGATACTCGGCAAATCGCGCGCCGAGTTGGCGGCATTGACACCTGCCACGATCGAATCCGCCGTCGGCGGCCTGATCCCGGAATCGAAACACGCCGCGGCGCTGTGCGTCGATGCAGTCAAGGCGCTGCTCAAAGCGAACATGTAGCCGCGCCGCCGTACCTTCGCCGTGCGCGCCGTTCCCTGATCTATGATGTAGCGCTGGATCCATTTGCCGGAACGCTCGGGTCTTGGAGCCCCGTAGATGAACACCGGCCGCCCGAGCACATCTCCGTAGGGAACGAATCCAAAGTGCCGGCTATCAAGCGAGTTGTCGCGGTTGTCCCCGAGAACGAAATAAGCCCCGCGCGGCACAATCAGATCACCATTGCGAATATGGTCGCGCAGCATGCGATCGCCGGATTCATACAGCATACGGGCAGGCGCGTGCGATGGAAATTCGTCGCGGAAATCGTCGGGGTAAGGGTTCTTGTGCGAGACGTAAGGCTCCTCAACAGGCTGCCCATTCAAGAACAGCCGGCCACGTTCAAAGTGAATTTGATCTCCCGGCACGCCGATCACGCGTTTTACCAAAGAAATTTTCTTGTCATACGGCGCTCGGAACGCAACCACGTCGCCCCGGCGGACGCCACCCATCCAAGCGGGCCGAAGCGCAAAGAAGCGGTCGCCGATCTGGAGCGTTGGTTCCATGCTGCCCGAGGGCATGTAGAAGGCGCGAAGAAAGAATAATTGGACGGCGCTGGTTCCGAACAGCAGGGCGAAGGCGACGAAAAATATGGGCCGTGTCCAACGCCACACCCGGGTCCAGCTTGTAGGCTGAAATGCTGTGGGCTGAAACCACTCCGGATGCCCGCGCATGAACCACGCGGCCCGAATTCCCGCGATGAACAGCCCCGTGGCGATCACTGCGATCACAACTCCCGAACCGATCATCCCGCGTAGGATCGACAGAATGAACTCGGCGGCGTAAAGAACCGTGGCGAGAATCGACGCCGTCATAGAAAATTGCCGGATGCCCAGCGCCAACACAACGAATAGGGCGGCATCCAGAAGGCTGGCTAAAGGAACGAGCCGCACTAGCGCCCCGATGGTAGTCAGAGCGGCAATCCCCAAAGCGGCGTACATCGCGTTTTGCGCCGCTGTATCCGCTGCAACATCGCTCTCGATTCTCGGCCAGAACAACGCTCGCAAGCGGCCTTCCGGTTTCGGCGTGGAATCCGATAGCCCTAACGTCTCCATGGGTTCCCGCGATTATACACTGCTCCTTCCCTCCGATCCATTTCGCCTCAACCCCTAAGCCGCGTGCCTGAGGACCCAACCGCCAATCGCCGCCAACAGCCAAAAGCCAATAGCCAACGGCGTGCGCCGCAAGCGCGCCCGGCCAATCGCCAAGCGCGGTGCTAAAATCCTGGTAGATCTCATTTCCTGTTATGCCTGAATTACCTTCCACTCTCGGAGCCCTGAAAAGCAGTAAGTTTGGCGAACACCTTGGGGAGCGCTCTGTCAAAAGCGAGTTGCGCGAAAACCTGATCTGCAAGCTACAGCGCGGCGAGGACCTGTTCCCGGGCGTGGTGGGCTACGACGATACCGTGGTTCCGCAGATCGTCAACGCGATCCTCTCCCGGCACAATTTTATTTTGCTCGGGCTTCGCGGCCAGGCCAAGACGCGCATCATCCGCATGCTGACCGGCTTGCTGGACGAGCATCTGCCCTATGTCGCCGGCTGCGAGATCCGCGATAATCCCTTTCACCCAATTTGCAGCCGCTGCCGTACGCTAATCGCCAAGCAGGGCGACGACACGCCGATCGCGTGGCTCGATCGCGACCGGCGCTACGTGGAAAAGCTTGCCACGCCGGACGTGACCATAGCCGACATGATCGGAGACATCGACCCTATCAAGGCCGCCCGCGGCGGGCACGAGCTCTCGAGTGAAATGACCGTGCACTACGGCCTGGTTCCGCGCGCCAATCGCGGCATCTTCGCCATCAACGAACTGCCCGACCTGGCGGGCAAAATCCAGGTGGGTTTGTTCAACATCATGCAGGAAGGCGACGTACAGATCAAAGGGTATCCGGTGCGCCTGCCGCTGGATATCATGCTGGTGTTCACGGCCAACCCGGAAGATTACACCGCGCGCGGCAAAATCATCACGCCTCTCAAGGACCGCATCGGCAGCGAGATTCGCACGCACTATCCGCTCACCGTGGACCAAGGGCTTTCCATCACCAAGCAGGAATCCTGGGTGGAGCGCCCGTCGCCGCTGCGCTTGGAAGTGCCCAACTATATCCGCGAGATCGTCGAGCAACTCGCCTTCCTGGCGCGCGAAGACAAGCGCGTCGACAAGCGCTCCGGCGTCAGCCAGCGGCTGCCGATTTCCGCGCTCGAAAACGTGATTTCAAACGCCGAGCGCCGCGCGCTGAAGGCGCATGAAGACTTGGCCGTGCCCCGCGTCATGGATATCTACGCCGCGCTGCCCTCCATCACCGGCAAACTCGAGCTCGAGTACGAGGGCGAGCTCAAGGGCGGCGACAACATCGCGCGCGAGCTGATTAAGACGGCGGTCGGCAAGGTCTACACCAACTACTTCGAAGGCGTCAACGTAGCCCAGATCGTGCAGTGGTTCGAGCTGGGCGGATCGTTGAAGCTCGACGAATCGGTGAATTCAGCCAGCGTGCTCAAGCAGCTTTCGAAGATCCAAGGCCTGGTCGAGAAAACCGGCGCGCTCGGCGTGAGCGCGAACGATCCCGACGCCGTGCGAGCCTCGGCGGCCGAGTTCATCTTGGAAGGACTCTACGCGCATCGCCGCATCAGCCGCAGTGAGGAGCTGGGATTCACCGCCGGCGAGCGCAAGCGCGACGCACCGGAAGGTAACGAAGGCCGGCGTCCGCCCCGGAGGCAATTCAATTAAGGTCGACAGTTTAATTAAGGTGGCGTCATGAAGTGGATTCACTACACCAAATTCACCGGCGATGATTTCGGGCTCAGCTCCGAGGATCTGCTCAAGGCACTCTCGGATTTCTTCCTCGAGAGCGGCTTTCAAAACCAGTACATGGGCTTCAGCGAGTGGAACCAGCATACGCTCGAAGACTTGAAGAACGCGCTGCAACGCGCGCTCGAACAGGGCGAGGCGTTCGATCCCGAGCAGGCTCAGCGCATCCAGCAGGCGCTCGAAAACATGACGCCCGAACAGATCGACGACCTGATGAACCGCCTGGTGCAGAAGCTAGTGGACGACGGCTACATCAACACCGATCAGCAGCAGGCTAACGAAACCGGCCCCGGCGCCACCGGCAACGGCGACCGCAAAGTGGACGTCAAGATCACGGACAAATCCATCGATTTTCTCGGCTTTAAGACGCTCAAGGATCTGCTCGGATCGCTCGGCAAATCGAGCTTCGGCGCGCACGATACGCGCGATCTCGCCACCGGCGTCGAAACCAGCGGCGCGGCCAAGCCGTACGAATTCGGCGACACTTTGAACCTGGACATTTCCCAAACGTTGTTCTCCGCTATCCAGCGCGAAGGCGTGAAGGTGCCGCTCAACCTGGAATATTCGGATTTGCACGTACACCAGTCCGAATACCAGAGCTCGTGTGCAACCGTCCTGATGCTGGATTGCAGCCACAGCATGATTCTGTACGGCGAGGATCGCTTCACTCCCGCGAAAAAAGTCGCGCTCGCGCTCGCGCATCTGATCCGCACGCAGTATCCGGGAGACAGCCTGCGCTGCGTCCTGTTTCACGATTCGGCCGAGGAACTGCGGCTGTCGGAGCTGGCGCGCGTACAGGTGGGTCCCTATTACACCAACACGCGCGACGGCCTCATCCTGGCGCAGCGGCTGCTGAACCAGGAAAAGAAGGACATGAAGCAGATCATCATGATCACTGACGGCAAACCCTCGGCGCTCACGCTCGAAGACGGGCGCATGTACCGCAACGCCTTCGGCCTGGATCCGCTGGCGATCAGCCGCACGCTCGAAGAAGTGGGCCGCTGCAAAAAGCAAGGTATTTTGATTAACACCTTTATGCTGGCGAGCGATTTCGGCCTGGTAAACTTCGTGCAGAAAGTCACCGAGCTGTGCCGCGGCAAGGCGTACTTCACCACGCCATATAATCTGGGGCAATATTTGCTGATGGATTATATGAACCGCAAAACCCGCACCATCCACTGAGCCTAAGAGAGGTGCACCCGAACAGGTTCTTAACCTTTCACCCCCTTGGGAGTCCAGAGCGCCAAGTCCCCC